>NZ_JBEPBF010000064.1:0-54678 GCF_040298985.1 Streptomyces sp. NPDC001093
CTCCCGGGCCCGCGTTCGTGCGGGCCCGGGAGGGGTGTGGCGGCGGTAGTGCGCAGGCCCGTCAGATGTCCCGGAAGATCTCGATCTGCGCCCCGACGGAGTTCAGCCGCTCGGCGAGATCCTCGTAACCCCGGTTGATGACATACACGTTCCGCAGTACGGACGTGCCCTCGGCCGCCATCATCGCCAGCAGGACGACCACGGCGGGGCGCAGGGCCGGCGGGCACATCATCTCGGCGGCGCGCCAGCGGGTCGGGCCCTCGACCAGGACCCGGTGCGGGTCGAGGAGCTGGAGGCGGCCGCCGAGGCGGTTGAGGTCGGTGAGGTAGATCGCGCGGTTGTCGTAGACCCAGTCGTGGATGAGCGTCTTGCCCTGCGCGACGGCCGCGATCGCCGCGAAGAACGGGACGTTGTCGATGTTCAGGCCCGGGAAGGGCATGGGGTGGATCTTGTCGATCGGGGCTTCGAGCTTGGAGGGGCGGACCGTCAGGTCGACCAGGCGGGTGCGGCCGTTGTCCGCGAAGTACTCGGGCGACCGGTCGTGGTCGAGGCCCATCTCCTCCAGGACCGCCAGCTCGATCTCCAGGAACTCGATGGGGACGCGGCGCACGGTCAGTTCGGACTCCGTCACCACCGCGGCGGCCAGCAGGCTCATCGCCTCGACCGGGTCCTCGGAGGGGGAGTAGTCCACGTCGACGTCGATGTTCGGCACGCCGTGCACGGTCAGCGTGGTGGTGCCGACGCCCTCGACCTTGACGCCCAGCGCCTCCAGGAAGAAACACAGGTCCTGGACCATGTAGTTGGAGGAGGCGTTGCGGATGACCGTCACGCCGTCGTGCCGGGCGGCGGCCAGCAGCGCGTTCTCGGTCACGGTGTCGCCGCGCTCGGTCAGCACGATCGGCCGGTCGAGGCGGACCGTGCGGTCGACCTGCGCGTGGTACTGGCCCTCGGTGGCCGCGATGTCCAGGCCGAACCGGCGCAGCGCGATCATGTGCGGCTCGATGGTCCGCGTGCCGAGGTCGCAGCCGCCGGCGTACGGCAGCTTGAAGTGGTCCATGCGGTGCAGCAGCGGGCCGAAGAACATGATGATCGAGCGGGTGCGTACGGCGGCCTCCGCGTCGATCGCCGCCATCTCCAGCTCGGTCGGCGGCACCAGTTCCAGGTCGACGCCGTCGTTGATCCAGCGGGTGCGCACGCCGATGGAGTTGAGCACCTCCAGCAGGCGGTACACCTCCTCGATACGGGCCACCCGGCGCAGCACCGTGCGGCCCTTGTTGAGCAGCGAGGCGCACAGCAGCGCCACGCAGGCGTTCTTGCTGGTCTTCACGTCGATGGCACCGGACAGACGGCGACCGCCGACCACGCGCAGATGCATCGGGCCCGCGTAACCCAGCGACACGATCTCGCTGTCCAGCGCTTCGCCGATCCGGGCAATCATCTCAAGGCTGATGTTCTGGTTCCCGCGCTCGATGCGGTTGACCGCGCTCTGACTGGTGCCGAGCGCCTCCGCGAGCTGCGTCTGTGTCCAGCCCCGGTGTTGCCGGGCGTCACGGATGAGCTTGCCGATGCGTACGAGGTAGTCGTCTGCCATGAGGTTGAGGTTATCTCAGATATGAGATGGTGCCCGTCAGGGGGGCCATTCGGGTGACGGCGTGTCACCGGCCTGCGGGGACCCCGCATTCCATCCGGTTCGTGGTGAGTGCCCGTTATCTCCCCTACCCTCCCCGTACGGGGTGAATCCAGGCGTGACGTCGCCGATCCGTCCCGTGCGACCGGCCCGGCGGGGTGTCCGGGCATGACCATCCGGCCCCCATGTACTAGAGTTATCTCGACATCGAGATATCTGCCAGGCGCACCGCAGTCGCCACCCACTAAGGGTTACCTAACTTAGCCTTACCTTAGCGGATCGGCCCAGCCGGGGTGGCGGCAGGATTGACGGTGGTACGCGCACATCAATGAAGGAGACTGTCGTGTCGGCGAACAGCTTCGACGCCCGCAGCACGCTGCAGGTGGGCGACGAGTCGTACGAGATCTTCCGGCTGGACAAGGTGGAGGGCTCGGCCCGCCTGCCGTACAGCCTCAAGGTCCTGCTGGAGAACCTGCTCCGCACGGAGGACGGCGCGAACATCACCGCCGACCACATCCGCGCGCTCGGCAACTGGGACTCGCAGGCCCAGCCCAGCCAGGAGATCCAGTTCACGCCGGCCCGCGTGATCATGCAGGACTTCACCGGCGTGCCCTGTGTGGTGGACCTCGCGACCATGCGTGAGGCCGTGAAGGAGCTCGGCGGCGACCCCGCCAAGATCAACCCGCTGGCGCCGGCCGAGCTGGTCATCGACCACTCCGTCATCGCCGACAAGTTCGGCACCAACGACGCCTTCAAGCAGAACGTCGAGCTGGAGTACGGCCGCAACAAGGAGCGCTACCAGTTCCTGCGCTGGGGCCAGACCGCCTTCGACGAGTTCAAGGTCGTCCCGCCGGGCACCGGCATCGTCCACCAGGTCAACATCGAGCACCTGGCCCGTGTCGTGATGGTCCGCGACGGCAAGGCCTACCCGGACACCCTGGTCGGCACCGACTCGCACACCACGATGGTCAACGGCCTCGGCGTCCTCGGCTGGGGCGTCGGCGGCATCGAGGCCGAGGCCGCCATGCTCGGCCAGCCGGTCTCCATGCTCATCCCGCGCGTCGTCGGCTTCAAGCTCACCGGCGAGCTGCCCACCGGCACCACCGCCACCGACCTCGTGCTCACCATCACCGAGATGCTCCGCAAGCACGGTGTGGTCGGCAAGTTCGTCGAGTTCTACGGCGAGGGTGTCGCCGCCACCTCCCTCGCCAACCGCGCCACCATCGGCAACATGTCGCCGGAGTTCGGCTCCACCGCCGCGATCTTCCCGATCGACGACGAGACCCTGAACTACCTGCGCCTGACCGGCCGCTCCGAGCAGCAGGTCGCGCTCGTCGAGGCCTACGCCAAGCAGCAGGGCCTCTGGCTGGACCCGAAGGCCGAGCCGGACTTCTCCGAGAAGCTCGAGCTGGACCTGTCGACCGTCGTTCCGTCCATCGCCGGCCCGAAGCGCCCGCAGGACCGCATCGTCCTCGCCAACGCCGCCGAGCAGTTCAAGCAGGACGTCCGCAACTACGTGGACGACATCGACGAGGCGGGCAAGGAGTCCTTCCCGGCCTCCGACGCCCCGGCCGTCCACCCGAACGGCTTCCCGTCCAACCCGGTTCCGGTCACCGCCCCCGACGGCACCACCTACGAGCTGGACCACGGTGCGGTGACGGTCGCGGCCATCACCTCCTGCACCAACACCTCCAACCCGTACGTCATGATCGGCGCCGCCCTGGTCGCCAAGAAGGCGGTCGAGAAGGGCCTGTCCCGCAAGCCGTGGGTCAAGTCCACCCTCGCCCCGGGTTCGAAGGTCGTCACCGACTACTTCGAGAAGGCCGGCCTCACCCCGTACCTGGACAAGCTGGGCTTCAACCTCGTCGGCTACGGCTGCACCACCTGCATCGGCAACTCCGGCCCGCTGCCGGAGGAGGTCTCCAAGGCCGTCAACGACCACGACCTCGCGGTCACCTCGGTCCTCTCCGGCAACCGCAACTTCGAGGGCCGGATCAACCCCGACGTCAAGATGAACTACCTGGCGTCCCCGCCGCTGGTCGTCGCGTACGCCATCGCGGGCTCCATGAAGGTGGACATCACCCGTGACGCCCTGGGCACCGACCAGGACGGCAACCCGGTCTACCTGAAGGACATCTGGCCGACCGAGGCCGAGGTCAACGACGTCGTCGCGAGCGCCATCGGCGAGGACATGTTCTCGAAGTCGTACCAGGACGTCTTCGCGGGCGACGCCCAGTGGCAGTCCCTCCCGGTCCCGACCGGCAACACCTTCGAGTGGGACCCGCAGTCCACCTACGTCCGCAAGCCCCCGTACTTCGAGGGCATGGGCATGGAGCCGGCACCGGTCGAGGACATCGCCGGCGCCCGTGTCCTGGCCAAGCTGGGCGACTCGGTCACCACCGACCACATCTCCCCGGCCGGTGCCATCAAGGCCGACACCCCGGCCGGCCAGTACCTCACGGAGCACGGCGTCGAGCGCCGCGACTTCAACAGCTACGGCTCCCGCCGCGGCAACCACGAGGTCATGATCCGCGGTACGTTCGCCAACATCCGCCTGCGCAACCAGATCGCGCCGGGCACCGAGGGCGGCTACACCCGCGACTTCACCCAGGCCGGCGGCCCGGTGTCGTTCATCTACGACGCCTCCCGCAACTACATCGAGCAGGGCATCCCGCTGGTCGTCCTGGCCGGCAAGGAGTACGGCTCCGGTTCGTCCCGCGACTGGGCCGCCAAGGGCACCGCGCTGCTCGGCGTCAAGGCCGTCATCGCCGAGTCCTACGAGCGCATCCACCGCTCGAACCTCATCGGCATGGGCGTCCTGCCGCTGCAGTTCCCGGAGGGCTCCACCGCCGAGTCCCTCGGTCTGACCGGTGAGGAGACCTTCTCCATCTCCGGCGTGACCGAGCTGAACGAGGGCACCACGCCGCGCACGGTCAAGGTCACCACCGACACCGGTGTCGAGTTCGACGCGGTCGTCCGCATCGACACCCCCGGTGAGGCCGACTACTACCGCAACGGCGGCATCATGCAGTACGTGCTCCGCAACCTGATCCGCAAGTAGGCGGACCGGCACAGCGGTTCAGGGCCGCATCCCCGGCACCGGGGGTGCGGCCCTTCGCCGTCCCCCGCGACCGGGTCACCGCGTCGCCCCCGGCACGGCCCGGCACCGCATCACGGCCGAGCCGGCCCGGATGACGGGTCTCGTGGAGGACCGGCTCCTGCCCGCCCGGCTGGACACGGGCCGGCCCCTGCACGCGGCTGAGGCGGACCTCGCGGCAGTGGTCGCGGAAGCGGTACGGGAGCCCCGTACGTCCGGAGCGGACCACGTCTGGCCACTCGGACTCCCCGCCGCCTCCCCGGCCCCGGTCGTCGGCGACGGCCCGCGCCTGAAGCAGGCGGTGACCGCGCTGCTCGTCAACGCCTGCGTACACACCCCGCCCGGTACGACCGTCACCGTCGCCGTCGAGACCACCGCCGGCCACCACACCGTCCGCGTCCGCGACGACGGCGCGGGCATCCCTGCCGACCTGCTCCCCGCGGTCTTCGACCCCTTCCCCCGCGCCGACCCCTCCCGCACCCGCACGGGCCTCGGCGAGGGCGGCTCGGGGCCGGCCTCGCGGTGGCGGCGGCGATCACCGGCGCGCACCAGGGCCGTATCGACGTCCACAGCGCGCCGGGTCGCACCGAGTTCCGCATCGAACTTCCGGCCGCCGAGCCGACGTCCAGGAACGCGGAAGCCTCCTCGGCGCACCGGTCCGGGCCGCCGCACAGCCCCCTGTGAGCTGCCCCGCCAGTGCCCTACGGCAGTGCCTGCTCCGCCCAGATCACCTTGCCCTGCGGGCTGTACCGCACGCCCCAGCGCTCGGTCATCTGCGACACCAGGAACAGCCCGCGGCCACCCTCGTCGGTGGTCCCGGCGTACCGCAGGTGCGGCGAGGTGTTGCTGCCGTCGGACACCTCGCAGATCAGCGTGCGGTCACGGATCAGCCGTACCCGGATCGGCGCGCCGCCGTAGCGGATGGCGTTGGTGATCAGCTCGCTGAGCACGAGTTCCGTGGCGAAGACCAGCTCGGCAAGGCCCCACTCGTCCAGTTTCCCGGACACCGCCAGGCGCATGTCCGACACGGCCGCCGGATCGGTGGGCACGTCCCACTCGGCGACCTGCTCGGGCGTCAGCGCCCGGGTGCGCGCGACGAGCAGCGCGACGTCGTCCGTGGGCCGACCGGGCAGCAGCTCGTCCAGCACCGCCTGGCAGCTCTCGTCCGGTGCCCGGCCGGGATTGCCCGCCAGGGCCTGCGCCAGCAGCTCCATGCCCACGTCCAGGTCGCGGGCGCGGTCCTCAATGAGACCGTCGGTGTACAGCACGAGCTCGGTGCCCTCGGCCAGCTCGAGCTCCGCCGTCTGGAACGGCATGCCCCCGATGCCGAGCGGGGGCCCGGCCGGCAGGTCGGCGAAGGTGACGCTGCCGTCGGGGCCGACCAGGGCCGGTGCCAGATGCCCCGCCCGCGCCATGGTGCAGCGGCGGGTCACCGGGTCGTAGATGGCGTACAGACAGGTCGCGCCGGTGATCTCCCCGGCCGCCTCCGCACAGGCCTCGTCCTGGTCGATGCGGCCGACCAGGTCGTCCAGATGGCCCAGCAGCTCGTCGGGCGGCAGGTCGAGGGTGGCGAAGTTGTGCACCGCGGTGCGCAGCCGTCCCATGGTGGCGGCCGCGTGCAGGCCGTGGCCGACCACGTCACCGACGACCAGCGCCACCCGGCTCCCCGGCAGCGGGATCACGTCGAACCAGTCCCCGCTCACCCCCGACTGCGCGGGAAGATAGCGGTAACCGACGTCGAGGGCGCTCTGCTCGGGCAGCGCCCGCGGCAGCAGACTGCGCTGCAGGGTGACCGCCAGCGCGTGCTCACGGGCGTACCGGCGGGCGTTGTCGATGCTGACCGCGGCGCGGGCCACCAGCTCCTCGGCCAGCGACAGGTCCTCCTCCTCGAAGAGCTCCCGCTTGGCACGCCAGAAGGTCGCCATGCCCAGCACCTCACCGCGGGCCCGGATCGGGGCGACGATGAGCGACTGGATGCCGTAGTCGAGGATCTCCCGGGCGCGCCGCGGATCCTGCGCGTGCCAGTCCTGCACGGCGGTCAGGTCGGCCACCAGTTCCGAACGGCCGGAGCCGTACCCCCGCGCCTGGGGCGTGGACGGCACGAAGTGGATCAGCCGGTCCTTCTCGTAGAGCGGATGGTCGTCCCGGACGCCGTGGATGGCGATGCGCCGCATGTCCGTCGCGGTGGAGGCCGGCTCCTCGCCGTGCAGCACGGCGTCGGCCAGGTCCACGGTGACGAAGTCGGCGAAGCGCGGCACGGCGACCTGCGCCAGCTCCTCCGCCGTGCGCTCCACGTCCAGGGTGGTCCCTATGCCCAGACCGGCGTCGTACAGCAGCGTGAGCCGCTCCCTGGCGACCTCCGCCCGCCCGGACAGGGCCTGGAGCTCAGTGGAGTCCCGGAGGGTCACCACCCTGCCTCCGGGGCAGCCGGCCCGGTCCGTGGCCCGCTGGTTGACCGCCAGCAGCCGTTCGCCGGCGAACAGCACCTCGTCGCTGGCCTCGCGCCCGGAGAGGAGCAGGTCCACGATGTCCGGGTCCAGGCCCGGCAGCTGGGACACCAGCTGTCCCTCGGCCTCGGCCGGCAGCTCCAGCAGCCGCCGGGCCTCGTCGTTGACCAGCAGCAGCCGCCCGTCGGCGGCGACGATGAGCACGCCTTCGCGCACCGAGTGCAGCACCGTGTCGTGGTGCTCGTACATGCGGGTCATCTCGTCCGGGGCCAGGCTGTGGGTCTGCCGTCGCAGCCGCCTGCCCACCAGCGCCGTGCCCGCGGTCGACACCACGAGGGTCATGGCCCCGGCGGCCACGATGATCGGCAGCTGCCGGTCCACCTGGCTGGTGATGTTCTTGACCTTCATCCCGGCCGAGACGAGGGCGACGACCTTGCCATGGGTGTCCCTGATCGGAACGGTCGCCTGTTCCTCGTGACCCAGCGGGCCGTGGACGCTCTCCGTGTAGACCTTGCCGGCCAGCGACGGTCCGATCGTGCCCACGAACCGGTGCCCGATCTTGCTCGGGATCGGGTGGGTGTAGCGGATGCCGTGGGTGTCCATGACCACGATGAAGTCCACGCCGGCCGACTTGCGGCCCGCTTCGGTGAGCGGCTGGAGGATCTTGGACGGGTGCGGCGTCCCCAGGGCCTGCACGATGCCGGGGGAGTGCGCGAAGGTCTGGGCGACGGCTATGGACCGGCGCCTGGCCTCGGTGCCGGTGTCCCGCTCCGACTGCAGGACCAGGGCGAGGACGCCGCAGAGGACGAGTACCGCGACCAGCGCCACCTGCAGGAGGAAGACCTGCCCGGCGACGCTCCGAGGGCTCTTGCCGATCACAGATCGCCAGGACAGACGCCTGAATCGGTCAGTCATGTCCGACATGCGGCCTTTGTAGCACCGGCCTTCACTGGGTGGCTATGCCCTGTCCGCGAGCCGGACGCGTGTTCCGTCCCGGTCGACGTGAATCGTCCCTGGTCGCGAGCGTGGAGGCGGGGCCGGATGTCGCCGGTGAATTCCTGCCTCCGCGCCGCGAATTGCTCGGGGCGGACCCGGTATTCCTATGCACCGGGTCCGCGAGCCGGGCGGGTGAGGGGGGTGTCGGAAACCCGCCCGGGTGGTGCTGGTTTGTGAGATAGGCCACATGGCCGACAACGTTGTCTGATGGTCTGTACATGACTCTACCGCCGTAACCGACAACGATGTCAACACACTTGGGTTAGCCCGACCGGGTGATCCAGGCGTGCGCCCATCGCGCGTACGCAGCCTTCTGTGCTACCGGTGGGGCCCGTTGACATCCCTGCGGCTGGTGCGACGGGTGGTGCGCGACGGTCCCGTTCGGAACAAGGACTGCGGCCACCGGCTGACCGGCCGCATGACAACCGCATGACAACCGCACGACAAGGGGGCGGGACCCGGACGGGCCCGCCCCCTCCCCCCCGTATCCCTGTCAGGCCAGCAGCTCCACCTCCGCCAGCGTCGACTCGCCGTCCAGGACCAGCCGGTACTTCGTGTACGTGCCCGGCGTGGTGATCGTGAACGCCCGGGTCTGGCGGTCCCAGGCGAACGACTCGCCGGAGCGGTGGTCCAGGGTCTGCCAGGTGGTGCCGTCCGAGGAGCCCTGGAGGGTCCAGCCGGTCGGCGCCCTGGTGTGGTCCGTCGAGGAGGTCAGCGTGTACTGGACGGGCTTCACCGCCCCGTCCACCGGCAGATCCACCGAGGTGACCGTGGCGTCCGTCGCCGAGGTGTCGTCGAAGAGCGCGCCGTCACCCTTCAGGACGTCCGTGCGGGGTGCCGGCACCTTGTCGTCCTGGGTGATCGAGACGGGGGCGGCGTTCCTGCCCGTGCCCCATGCCGAGGGCCTGGCGCCCATGGAGAACTGCAGCACCCCGCCCTTGGACAGCAGCGAGTGGGGCAGCGAGGTCGACGTCCAGGGGCGGCCGTTGAACGTCACGCCCTGGACGTAGACGTTCCTGGCGCTGTTACCGGGCGCCTTGATCACCAGGTCGCGGCCGTTCTCCAGGTGCACGGTGACCTTCTTGAACAGCGGGGAGCCGATGGCGTACTCGCCGCTGCCCATCACCAGCGGATAGAAGCCGAGCGCGGAGAAGAGGTACCAGCCCGACTGCTCGCCGTTGTCCTCGTCACCGTGGTAGCCCTGCCCGATCTCGCTGCCGAGGTAGAGCCGGGAGAGGATCTCCCGGACCGTCGCCTGCGTCTTCCAGGGCTCGCCGGCCGCGTCGTACATGTACGGGATGTGGTGCGCGGGCTGGTTGGACTGCCCGAGCATGCCCATCCGGACGTCCCGTGCCTCGGTCATCTCGTGTATGACACCGCCGTAGGAGCCGACGTGGTCCGGGGAGGCGGTTTCCGGGGTGGAGAAGAACGCGTCCAGCTTCTCGGCGAGACCCTGCCGGCCGCCGTAGAGGTTGGCCAGGCCCCGGCTGTCCTGCGGAACGCTGAAGGCGTACCCCCAGCCGTTGGTCTCGGTGTAGTCGTACCCCCAGACGCGCGGGTCGTACGTCGAGGAGTCGGCCCGCCAGTCGCCCTTGGCGTCACGGCCCTGGAAGAAGCCGCCCGCCGCCTTGGGGTCGAACAGGTTCACATAGTCCCGGGCACGGTTGAGGAAGTACGCGGACTCCTCCTTGTAGTGCCGCTCGCCCGTCTTCCGGTACAGGGCCTCGCCCATCCTCGCGATGCCGTAGTCGTTGACGTATCCCTCCATCGCCCAGGACAGGCCCTCGGCGGTGTCGGTGCTGGTGTAGCCGAGGAACGGCGAGGTGCTCATGCCCTTGCGGCCCACACCGGACATCGGCGGCACGACGGTCGCGTTCTTCAAGGCCGCGTCGTAGGCCGCCTGCGCGTCGAACTTCACGCCCTTCACATACGCGTCCGCGAACGCCACGTCCGCCGAGGTGCCGGTCATCAGGTCGGCGTAGCCCGGGGAGGACCAGCGCGAGGTCCAGCCGCCGTCCTTGTACTGCTGCACGAACCCGTCGACCATCTCACCCGCCTGAGAGGGCGTCAGGAAGGAGTACGCCGGCCACGTGGTCCGGTAGGTGTCCCAGAAACCGTTGTTGACGTACACCTTGCCGTCGACGATCTTGGCGCCGGTATGGGTCGGGGTGTCCTGGCTCGGCATGGGGGAGAAGGGGGAGGCGTACTGGTAGGTGTCGCCGACCTTCTCGAAGCCCGAGTTCGGGTACAGGTACAGCCGGTACATGCTGGAGTACAGCGTGGTCAGCTGGTCCGGGGTGGCGCCCTCCACCTCGACCTTGCCGAGCAGGCTGTCCCAGGTGCGCTGCGCCCGCTCCTTGACCGTGTCGAAGGAGGTGCCGTCCGGGATCTCCTGGCCCAGGTTGTCCTTCGCCTGGTCGATGCTGATCAGCGAGGTCGCCAGGCGCAGCGTGACGGTGCGGTCCGCGCCCGCGTCGAAACGCAGGTAACCCTTCACCCCGCTCGATCCGCCGTCCGTCACCGGCCGGTCGAACTCGCCGTACACGAACAGCCGGGTGGCCCCGGTGGACAGGCCCGACTTCACGTCCGAGTAACCGGTGACGATCCCGTGCTCCTTGTCGAGCGTCAGGCCCGCCTGCTCGGTCACGTTGTCGAACAGCACGCTCGCGTCGTCGCCGGGATAGGTGAAGCGCAGCATCGCCGCGTGGTCGGTGGGCGTCATCTCGGCCTTGAGACCGTTTTCGAAACGCACGCCGTAGTAATACGGCCGCGCGGTCTCGTTCTCGTGCCGGAACGGCAGCGCGCGCGCCTCGCGGCCGGTGTCCGGGGCGCCGGACGCGGCCGACGGCATCACCTGGAAGGTCTGCCGGTCACCCATCCACGGGCTCGGTTCATGACTCGCGCTGAACGCCTGGATCGTGGGCAGGTTGTCGTCGTTGTTCGCATGTGCGTACTCGTACAGCCAGCTCAGCGACGAGGCGTTGGTCACCGGCGTCCAGAAGTTGAAACCGTGCGGAAGCGCGGTCGCCGGGAAGTTGTTGCCGCGCGAGAAGCTGCCGCTGGAGTTGGTGCCGCGCGTGGTCAGCGCGTAGTCCGACAGATGCGCCTTCGGCACCTCGGGCGGTACGGGCTTGATCGCCACGTCGTCGATCCAGCCCCGGAACTTCGCCGGACCCGCGGGGGAGTCGTACGCCACCAGGATCCGGTCGACCGTCTTGCCGGCCGCCACCGCACCGATCCGCGCGACCACGTTGTTCCACTGGTTGACGTACAGCGACTTCGAGTCGCCCTGCCCGCGCGGCGACAGCGGGAACCCGTGCTGGTCCTGCGCGCCCAGATCACTCAGATACGTGCCGTCGGTGAAGGCCAGGTCGAGCGAGACGTTCGTGGCGTCGTAGTCCCGGTCGCCGTCGGCCATCTGCGGAAAGATCCGGTACGACAGCTGGGTGTCGCCGCCGACCTTCACGTTGACGTCGAAGACCTTGTTGTACGAGTACGCCCGCCCGCCCGCCGTGTGCCGCCCGGCGTAGCGCAGCGCCCGCTTCCCGGTGAACCCCACCCGGGCCTTGGCCGTCGGCGAGGCGGTCGGGCCCTTGTCGACCAGCGTCAGCATGTCCTGCGGCACCGGGCCGCCCCCGGCGCCGGTGGAGAACTGCACATCGGCGAGCTGGAGTATGCCGGAGGCGCCGTTGTTCCTCGTGACCTCCAGCCGGAAGTGCTGGTACTCGGCCGGCTCGGCCAGGTCGTAGGACTTGGTCTGGAACCGCTCGGAGAAGGTCTCGCCGGAGCGCGTGTCGACCGTCTTCCAGTCCTTGCCGTCGGTGGAGCCGAGCAGCGTCCAGTCCCTCGGGTCGCGCTCGGCGTAGTCGTTGGCCGAGGTGAGCGCGTACGTCGCCAGCTTGACGGGCTTGTCGAGGTCGAACTCGGCCCAGCCGGTGGGGTCGAAGGTCAGCCACTTGGTGCCGGGATCGCCGTCGACCAGGTTCTCCTTGACCTCGCCCGCGCCCGTGTTCTCGCCGCTCGCCCGGACCTCGGTGACATGGTCGTTCACATTGCCCGGTATGCCGGTGCTGTAACCGCCGTCGACACCCGATGCGCGCTTGGTGCCGTCCGGCGTGGTGTCGACGGTATTGAGCCAGTCCGGAGCCGGATCACCCGTCTCGAACGAGGATGCGAACTCCCGGTCGGCGGCCGGAGTCTTGGCGGGCAGGGCGACCGCCGCGCCCTGGGCGCCGACGGCCATGACAAAGGCGGCCGTGAGGACGACCGCCGGGCCCCATCTGTGCCGAGTTCTCCGCTGCATCTACGGATTCCCCTCCTGACACCGCTCTGGACAACGTTGTCAACTTCGGTGCGCAGGAACCAGTAGGTGGTCAAGTGGCCGTTGATGTCAAGGGTGTTGGGTGTGGCATTCAGGGGCTAATGACACGAGTTTTTCGCACAGGCTACCGACCGGCGGCTCATATTTCCGCGAGGTCTCAACTCGGAAAAGACCCATGGCGAACCTTGCATTCGATCTTGCTCCGCTGGCGGGAAGTGGACTATACCTGTCGGCGCCCGGTGCGAGACACACCGGGGGGCAAGACGCGAACGAGCACTTCCTGCACCACCCAGCCAGACCCGACAGCGGTGCCGGGGAGGATCCGGTTCACCGCCTGAGTCCTGGAAGGCGAGGACCTTGAGCGCGACTCCACCCACGCGTCAACGCGCGGGCTTCCTGCGCCGCCGGCCGATCGGCGTCGCAGCGGGCCGGCCGGGCCCTGTTGCGGGCGTCCACCGGGTTCACGAGACGAACGGCGCGCTCGGCCTTGTTCGTCAGGATCCTCGGGAAGTGCTCCCAACTCGCCTCCGGAATACCGCGGTTGGGTCCGGCCCGGGCGGCGGCCCCGTCCGGAAGGAACGCGCCGTCGTCGAGCTGGCCGGGCCTGGGTTTCGGAGCGCGCCTGGCGACTTTCCGGGCGGCTGCCCGGTGTTTCCCGGACCGCTTCCGGGTGCGCCCGCGGAAGAACGCCTGGAATGCCGTGCCGATGGTCGTACTGGACGCATGCCGATAAGCATCCCGCCGCTCCCGCAAGGCGCCGTTGTGGAGCGAGCAGTGGTTCCGCAGCATTTCCGTCAGTGCCTGGGCCTGCCGGGCGGTGGGGCGAAGCCCCGGCCGTCGGGAACGGTGCGACGGTACTTCGAGCAGCACACCGCAGTCCGCCCGGGGCCGGGCACACCAGCGGAGGGCGGGCGAAGCCTCCCGCCTTCGGCCGCACCGGCACCGAACAGGTGGTTCGTGTCTGCTCGCATGTGTTTTGTGACTGTCGCCTGCCACGCCCCGCACCGCGCCGTGGCGCGGCTGTCGATGCGGTTCCCCCACCGGCTGCGGCCGGTCGTTCCCTTGAGAGGAATCTGATGGAATTCACTTCCGCCGAGAACAGCGGTTCCGAAGGTGTCGGCCGCCGCAATCTGATCAAGCGTTCGGCCGCGCTGGGTTTGGTCGCGGTCCCCGGAATGAGCCTGCTGTCCGCCTGTGCCAGCAGCGGCGGGGGCGGGCAGAAGAAGGACAAGGCGGGGAAGAAGACCGCCAAGAACCCGCTCGGCGTCAACGAGACCGCCAAGATGGAATTCGTCCTCTTCGACGGCGGCTTCGGCAAGGAGTACGCCCAGGACGCGGTGAAGATCTACGAGAAGGACTTCCCCAAGGCGCAGGTGAAGTTCTCCGCCACCCAGAAGATCCAGTCCACCCTGCAGCCCCGCTTCAACCAGGGCAACCCGCCGGACCTCATCGACAACTCCGGCGCCGAGCAGATGGACATGGGCGTGCTCGTCGGCAAGAACCAGCTCGCCGACCTCACCCCGCTGCTGGACGCGCCGTCGTACGACGACCCGAGCAAGAAGGTCCGCGACACGCTGCGCCCCGGCATCGTGGAGATGGGCCAGTTCGACGGCAAGCCGGTGTGGATCCTCTACTACGCCTACACGGTGTACGGCGTCTGGTACTCGCAGAAGGCCCTGGACTCCCTCGGTGAAAAGTATCCCGAGACCTGGGACGAGATGCTCAAGGTCTGCGAGAAGGCCAAGAAGAAGGGCATGGCGGGCTGGACGTACGCGGGCAAGTACCCGTACTACCTCCCCTTCTCGCTCTACCCGATGATCGGCAAGGTCGGCGGCGTCGACGTCCTGAACGCGATCGACAACCTGGAGCCCAACGCCTGGAAGCACCCGGCCGTCAAGGCCTGTTTCGAGGCGTACTACGAGCTGTACAAGAAGGGCTACATTCTCCAGGGCACCCCGGGCCTGGACCACATCCAGTCGCAGACCGCCTGGGCCCAGGGCAAGGCGCTGTTCATTCCGAACGGTTCCTGGGTGGAGAACGAGTCGGCCAACGTCATTCCGAAGGACTTCAACCTGGCCGTCTCCGCGCCCTCCGGCATCGACAGCTCCGACAAGATGCCGTTCGGCACCATCTGGGCCTCCGGCGGTGAGCCGTTCATCGTCCCGGCCAAGGCCGCGAACGCCGAGGGCGGTATGGAGCAGCTGCGCATCATGCTCTCCGAGGCGTCCTCGAAGAACTTCACCGCCAAGGTGAAGTCCCTGACCGCGTACAACGGCGGCACCACCGGCATCACCCTCACCCCCGGCCTGACGTCGGGTGTGGCGGCGCTCAAGCTGGCCGGATCCAACGTGGTGAATCCCCGGCTGCAGGACTGGTATGTGCAGCTGCAGAAGGAGAAGATCGGTGTCGCCGGCCTCGGCGAGATGATGGCCGGCCGGCTCACCCCGGCCGAGGCCGTCAAGAAGATCCAGGGATTCGCCGACGAGGCGGCGAAGGACACGTCCATCAAGCACTACAAGCACCAGTAACCAGCACCTTTTCAACGCACCGGAGTGGCGATGCAGCACGGCAAGTACCGGTTCATCGTGGGGTTTCTGGTTCTGCCCCTGGGACTGTACGCGCTCTTCGTGGTGTGGCCGTTCATCCAGTCCATCTATTACTCGTTCACGGACTGGACCGGCCTGAGCCCCGATTTCAAGATGGTCGGCTTCGACAACTACAAGAGGATGCTCGATGACGACATCTTCTGGAAGTCGTTGCAGCACAGTCTGCTGTTCGCCCTGGTGCTCCCGCTGGTGACGATCAGTCTGGCGCTGTTCTTCGCCTTCATGATCAATGTGGGCGGACGGCGGAGAAGGGGCGGCCCCGTGATCTCGGGTGTCCGGGGCTCGTCCTTCTACAAAATCGTCTATTTCTTCCCGCAGGTGCTGTCCATCGCGATCGTGTCGCTGCTGTTCGCCTTCGCGTACAACCCGGACAGCGGCGCGATCAACTCGATCCTGCGCGGGATCGGCCTCGACCACGTCCAGCCGCTGTGGCTGGGCGACCCGAGCCTCGCCCTGTGGTGCGTGATGGCGGTCCTGGTGTGGTCCACGGTCGGCTTCTTCGTGGTCCTGTTCTCGGCGGGCATGGCCTCGATCCCGGCCGAGCTGTACGAGGCGGCCCTGCTGGACGGCGCGAGCCGCTTCACCACCTTCTTCCGCATCACCCTGCCGCTGCTGTGGGACACCGTGCAGTCCGGCTGGGTCTACATGGGCATCCTCGCGCTCGGCGCCGAGTCGTTCGCGGTCGTTCAGATCATGACGACCGGACCGGGCGGGCCCGACTACTCGACCACGGTGATGGTCCTGTACGTGTACCAGAAGGCGTTCCGGGACGGTCAGGCCGCCTACGCCACCACCATCGGCGTCGCCCTGCTCGTCGTCACGCTCGCGTTCGCGGCGATCGTGATGCGACTGGGCCGTCGCGAGCGGCTGGAGTTCTGAAGCCATGAAGACGACCGAGACCCCCGCCCCGCTGCCGGCCGAGTCCGGCGCCACCGTCTCCAAGGTCGACGTACCGGCCCCGAAGCCCGCCCGGCAGAAGAAGGAGGGCGGCGTCCTCAACGTCTTCTCCCACGGCGTGCTGATCATCTGGGCGATCATGGTGGTCATGCCGCTGCTGTGGGCGGTGATGACGTCCTTCAAGGACGACAGGTCCATCTTCGACTCGCCCTGGTCCCTGCCGACCCACCTGCACTTCGACAACTGGTCGCGGGCCTGGACCCAGGCCAACATGAGCGACTACTTCCTCAACACCGTCCTGGTGGTCGGGGGCTCGCTCATCGGCACCCTGGCGCTCGGCTCCATGGCGGCCTATGTCCTCGCCCGCTTCGACTTCCCGGGCAACCGCTTCATCTACTACCTGTTCATCGGCGGCATGAGCTTCCCGATCATGCTCGCGCTGGTGCCGCTGTTCTACGTCGTGAACAACATGGGGCTGCTGAACACGATCCACGGCCTGATCCTGGTCTACATCGCGTACTCGCTGCCGTTCACGGTCTTCTTCCTCACAGCCTTCTTCCGCACCCTGCCCACCTCGGTGGCGGAGGCGGCCTTCGTGGACGGCGCCTCACACTCGCGGACGTTCTTCCAGATCATGCTGCCCATGGCCAAGCCGGGCCTGATCAGCGTGGGCATCTTCAACTTCCTGGGCCAGTGGAACCAGTACATGCTGCCCACGGTCCTCAACACCGACCCCGACAAACGGGTCCTCACCCAGGGCCTGGTCCAGCTGGCGGTCAGCCAGGGCTACAAGGGCGACTGGTCCGGCCTCTTCGCCGGCCTGGTGATGGCCATGCTGCCGGTGCTCGGGGCGTACATCGTCTTCCAGCGCCAGGTGGTGCAGGGACTCACAGCAGGAGCGCTGAAGTAGCGGCCGCCCGGATCGCCCGGTCGATGTCCGGCTGGTCGTCCTCGTAGCCGCCGTTCAGCGGGACATGGCCCACCCGGCCCGGGTGTACTCCGTCGGCCTCGCCCGAACGGGGCGCCGGCGCGGCCGCTGCGGAAGGCGCCGAGCCAGTACGGGTCGGCCGGCTCCCCGTCCTCCGCCACCGCGCGCCGCCGGCTCCCGTGACCAGGTGTTCTGCGACCTCGTCTGCGGCACCGTCTCCTGCCGGCCCCGCCAGGTCTGCAGGAAACGGGCCCTGGCTGCCCGGTGCCAGGCGTCCACCCGTTCCGCACCGGCCACCATGCCGATCCGGATGCCCAGCTGTCCGGTGCAGCCGGCGCCGTCCCACGCCACGTCCAGCCCGGCGGGGAGGAACCGGCGACGAAGATCGGGCACCGCTCGGCACAGACGGCCGGGTCAGCGCCGGCCCCCCCGTGGTAGGGGCCGCTCGGGGCCGGGCGACCCGTGCCCGCTTCAGCTCCGACCCGGCACTCAGCCGCGGATCCGTCAGCAGCCGCCCGGCCGGCGCGTGACGGGTCACCAGCCGGCAGGTGTGCCCGTCGGGGTGGCGGAGCCTGCCGGATTTCCCGCGCCGCTCCCGCCGCAGTTTCCGGAAAGAGGCGGGGGAGCCGGTTCCCGGCCCCGCAGCAGCGCTTCCAGGTCGGCGTGCAGAATTCGTGTGGAATGACCGTCGGAGGCGAAATGGCCGACCATTCCGAGGAGCTGGTGTGATGCACCGCCGGATTCCCCGACGAGTTCGACGTGCACGGGCTCCGGGGACGTCCTCACGTCCCGCAGGGCGTTCCTGCGCCGGATCACGGAGGGCGCCCTGTCCTGCGGCGCGGCCGGTGTCCGGTGCAGCACGGGTATCTCGGAGCGCAGGCCCTGCGTCTTGGAAGATTCCGGGTCCGGAAACCCCGTTCGGGAACAACATCTGTCCTGCTCGGCGGTCAGCGGACGGCAAAACATGGAGCTCCCTCGGTCGGCCCCTGCACGATTCGGCGTGTGGGGATTCTCCAGGCGAATTGTCAATGCCGTGAAGGGAATTCTCAGGCTCGCCCGCGAAAATTGGCCAGGGAAGAATGCGGCGGCTTTTTTGGGGCCTGTCTGTTCTCTCCGTGACGTGTCCCGTCCGCCCGCCCGACGCCCGGGCGGGCAGGGCTCGGGACGACAGGTGAAGAGGGGCACAGCGAGGGATACCCGACGGTTCAACCTCTTGACGTAAGACACCCCGAACGGCTCAGCTTAGAGTTCACTAGTTGGACATACGCGGGGCCTCGCCGAAGCGGCCCCGCGCTCAGGAGGTCGTCGTGGAGACTCCAGGGTCGCAGTCGTCGCTGCACCGAGCCAACCTGGAGCGGGTCGTACGGGCCGTACGCTTGGCCGGGTCCCTCACGCAGGCGGAGATCGCGCGGACGACCGGTCTGTCCGCCGCGACCGTCTCCAACATCGTGCGGGAGCTGAAGGACGGCGGAACCGTCGAGGTCACGCCCACGTCGGCGGGCGGGCGGCGGGCCCGCAGCGTCAGTCTGAGCGGGGACGCCGGGATTGTGATCGGCGTCGACTTCGGGCACACCCATCTGCGCGTCGCGATCGGGAACCTCGCCCATCAGGTGCTGGCCGAGGAGGCCGAGCCGCTGGACGTCGACGCCTCCGCCGCGCAGGGCTTCGACCGGGCGGAGGAGCTGGTCAGCCGCCTGATCGCGGCGACGGGAGTGAATCCGTCGAAGGTGGCCGGCGTGGGGCTCGGCGTGCCGGGCCCGATCGACGTGGAGTCGGGAACCCTGGGGTCCACCGCGATCCTGCCGGGCTGGTCCGGCGCCAAGCCCGCCGAGGAGCTGCGCGAGCGGCTCGGTGTGCCCGTGCACGTGGACAACGACGCCAACCTCGGCGCCCTCGGCGAACTGGTCTGGGGAGCCGGCAAGGGTGTCCGCGATCTTGCGTACATCAAGGTGGCGAGCGGTGTCGGCGCCGGTCTGGTCATCGAGGGGAAGATCTACCGCGGCCCGGGCGGCACAGCAGGGGAAATCGGACATATTACACTCGACGAATCCGGCCCGGTCTGCCGCTGCGGGAACCGCGGCTGCCTGGAGACGTTCGCGGCCGCACGCTATGTGCTCCCGCTGCTCCAGCCCAGTCACGGCCCCGACCTGACCATGGAAGGCGTCGTACGGCTGGCCAGGGACGGAGACCCGGGCTGCCGTCGGGTGATCGCCGACGTCGGCCGCCACATCGGCAGTGGAGTGGCCAATCTCTGCAATCTCCTCAACCCGAGCCGGGTGGTCCTCGGCGGTGATCTCGCCGAGGCCGGTGAGCTGGTGCTCGGGCCGATCAGGGAGTCCGTCGGCCGCTATGCCATCCCCAGTGCGGCGCGCCAACTGTCCGTTCTCCCGGGGGCACTTGGCGGTCGCGCCGAGGTGCTCGGAGCGCTCGCGCTCGCTCTCAGCGAGATGGGCGATTCGACACTTTTGGACGGTTCGCTGCCTATGGCGGCCCCTGCCTTCACTTAGAGAACGGATGGCACCGTTGCCATCTCGTTAAGGATTTACTTCTTGACGTCGCACGTGTGGCCGAGTTGACTTCCAGCCACCTCGGCCGCAACGACGCGGCCTCGTCAGGGAGGTTTCAAAGTGAACGCACGTATGCGTCGTGCCGCCGTTGCTGTTGCTGCTGGTGCGATGGCGGTCTCGCTGGCCGCCTGTGGCAGTGCCAAGGAGTCGAAGGGCAACAACTCTTCCTCCTCGTCGCCGAAGAAGGGCGACAACATCAAGGTCGGTCTCCTGCTTCCGGAGAACAAGACCGCGCGTTACGAGAAGTTCGACAAGCCGCTCATCGAGAAGAAGATCAGCGAGCTGACGAACGGCAAGGCGACCGTCTCGTACAACAACGCCCACCAGGACGCGAACCTGCAGGCCCAGCAGGTCGACACCATGATCACCAACAAGGTGGACGTGCTGATCGTGGACGCGGTGGACGCCAAGGCCATCCAGAACTCCGTGCAGAAGGCCGTGGACGCCGGCATCAAGGTCGTCGCCTACGACCGCCTGGCCGAGGGCCCGATCAGCGGTTACACCTCCTTCGACAACGAGAAGGTCGGCGAGACCCAGGGCCAGGCCCTGCTGACGGCGCTGGGCAGCAAGGCCACCAAGTCCTCCAAGATCGTCATGGTCAACGGCTCGGTCACCGACCCGAACGCCGCCCAGTTCAAGGCGGGCGCCCACAAGGTCCTCAACGGCAAGGTGACCATCGCCAAGGAGTACGACACCAAGGAGTGGTCGCCGGACAACGCCAACTCCGAGATGGAGGCGGCGATCTCCGCGGTCGGCAAGAACAACATCGCGGGTGTCTACTCCGCCAACGACGGCATGGCCGGCGGTATCATCACCGCCCTCACCGCCGCGGGCATCAAGGTCCCGGTCACCGGCCAGGACGCCGAGCTCGCCGGTGTGCAGCGCATCGTCGCCGGTACCCAGTACATGAGCGTCTACAAGCCGTACGCCCCCGAGGCCGACGCCGCTGCCACGATGGCCGTGTACCTCGCCCAGGGCAAGGCGCTGGACTCCGTCGCCAAGGACAAGGTCTCCAGCAACTCCCAGAAGGACGTCCCCTCGGTCCTCGTCCCGGTCACCGCGCTGACCAAGGACAACATCAAGGACACCGTGATCAAGGACGGCGTCTACACCGTCGCCGACATCTGCACCGCCAACTACAAGGCGGCCTGCGACAAGCTCGGCCTCAAGTAAGCGGTTCAAGTCCCTTCCCGCAAGCGGGCGTTCGTCCTTGAATGCCCGTAGGGAAGCCGACTGACCGCCCACGGCTCCTCCGGCGCCCCGCGTACTCATACAGCCCCGCAAGCTCGGCGCGGGGCGCCGGAAGGAACACCCCCCCCGCGGCGGGTCCCCCGCCCACCCACCCAGATTTCTGCACAACCTCCCGCCGGGTCAGGCGGCGAAGGAGATGGTTCACGTGTCCGCTACGCCCGTGCTGGCGTTGCGCGGGGTCTCCAAGCGGTTCGGTGCCGTTCAGGCGCTCACCGACGTAGAGCTTGAGGTCCACGCCGGTGAGGTGGTCGCCCTGGTGGGCGACAACGGCGCCGGAAAGTCCACGCTGGTCAAGACGATCGCCGGCGTGCACCCGATCGACGAGGGTGTCATCGAGTGGGACGGCAAGGCCGTCTCCATCAGCCGCCCCCACGACGCCCAGGCACTGGGCATCGCGACGGTCTACCAGGACCTCGCGCTGTGCGACAACATCGACGTCGTCGGCAACCTGTTCCTCGGCCGTGAGCTGAGGAAGTGGGGCGTCCTGGACGAGGTCGAGATGGAGCGCCGCTCCCGCGAGCTGCTCACCACGCTGTCGATCCGCATCCCGAGCGTCCGCATCCCGATCGCCTCGCTCTCCGGCGGCCAGCGCCAGACCGTGGCCATCGCCCGCTCCATGCTCGGCGACCCCAAGCTGGTGATCCTCGACGAGCCCACCGCCGCCCTCGGCGTCGAGCAGACCGCCCAGGTCCTCGACCTGGTGGAGCGCCTGCGCGAGCGCGGTCACGCCGTCATCCTCATCAGCCACAACATGGCGGACGTGAAGGCGGTGGCCGACAAGGTCGCCGTCCTGCGCCTCGGCCGCAACAACGGCGTCTTCGAGGTCAAGACGACCTCGCAGGAGGAGATCATCTCCGCCATCACCGGCGCCACCGACAACGCCGTGACCCGCCGTGCGGCCCGCACCTCCGGCGCGGACGGGGAGGTTTCCAAGTGAGCATCGACAAGACCTCCGCGAACGTCGACGAGACGCCCTCGCAGGACGCGCACGCCGTCGAGAACCCCGAGGCCGCGGCCGCCGCGGTCACCGCGGTCGACCCGCGCCTGCTGGTCCAGGAAGAGGGCCTGCTCGGCTACTGGCACGAGTTCAAGCGCAAGATGAAGGCCGGCGAGCTGGGCTCCCTCCCGGTCATCCTTGGCCTCGCGATCATCTGCGTCATCTTCCAGCTGCTGAACTCCGAGTTCCTCTCCGCGCAGAACCTCAGCGACATCACGGTCACGATGGTCGGCACGGGCATGATCTCGGTCGGCATCGTCTTCGTGCTGCTGCTCGGCGAGATCGACCTGTCGGTCGGCTCCGTCAGCGGCGCGGCCAGCGCCCTCGCGGCCGTCCTCGCGGTCAACCAGGGCTGGCCCGAGTGGGCGGCCGTGCTCGTCGCCGTCCTCGCCGGCATCGCCATCGGCGCGCTCCACGGCTTCTTCTTCGCGGTGCTCGGCGCCCCCGCCTTCGCCGTCACGCTGGCCGGCCTGCTGTTCTGGCTGGGCTTCATGCTGAAGGTGCTGGGCTCGGACGGCACGATCAACCTCGACCCGAACGGCCTGGTCGGCAAGCTGACCACGTACTTCTTCTCCGACGTGGCCGCCGCCTACGGGCTCGCCGTCGTCGTGGTCGCCGCGTTCTTCCTCTCCTCCTTCCTCGGCAACCGGCGCCGGGAGGCCGCGGGCGTGCCGGCGCGGCCGCTCAGCGACACGATCCTGCGGACCGCGCTGCTGGCCGTGATCTCCTTCGCCGCGGCCTACATGTACAACCAGTACAAGGGCCTGCCGCTGGCCACGGTGGTCTTCCTGGCGTTCCTGGTCGGCACGGACTTCGTGCTGCGCCGTACCTCCTACGGCCGCAAGATCTTCGCGCTCGGTGGCAGCGTGGAGGCCTCCCGCCGTGCGGGTATCAACGTCACCGCGGTGCGGATCTCGGTGTTCGCCATCTCGGGTGGCTTCGCGGCCATCGGCGGTCTGTTCCTGGCCTCGAAGATCGCGTCGGCGAACCAGAGCGCCGGTACCGGTGACCTGCTGATGAACGCGATCGCCGCGGCCGTCATCGGTGGTACGTCGCTGTTCGGCGGCCGGGGCCGTACCTGGAACGCGCTGCTCGGCGTGCTGGTGATCGTCTCGATCCAGTACGGTCTGCAGCTGGAGTCCATCGCCGAGCCGGTGAAGTACATGATCACCGCCGCGGTCCTGCTCACCACGGTTGTGATCGACTCCATCACCCGTAAGACGCAGAAGACGGCAGGGCGTGCATAACGCCTGGTCTTCATAGGTTGACCAGCGCCCGGCACTTCGAAATGTGCCGGGCGCTGTCGTGTCGTGCAAAGCATGAACATTAGACTCGGGCGAGCCCGGCGAAAGCTCGATCAGCTCTACTGCAAGGAGGCACGGGTGCCGCTGCTGACCCGCATCACGGGACCGCGCGATCTGGACCGGCTCAGCCTGGAGCAGCTGGACCAGCTGGCAGAGGAGATCCGGACCTTCCTCGTCGACGCCGTCGCCAAGACCGGCGGCCACCTCGGCCCCAACCTCGGCGTGGTGGAGCTGACCATCGCCCTGCACCGCGTCTTCGACTCGCCGAAGGACAAGGTGCTCTGGGACACCGGCCACCAGTCCTATGTGCACAAGCTGCTCACCGGCCGGCGGGACTTCTCCAGGCTGAAGATGAAGGGCGGCCTGTCGGGCTACCCCTCGCAGGCCGAGTCCGAGCACGACGTCATCGAGAACAGCCACGCCTCCACGGTGCTGGGCTGGGCCGACGGCATCGCCAAGGCCAACCAGCTGAAGAAGCGGGACAGCCATGTGGTGGCGGTCATCGGTGACGGTGCGCTCACCGGCGGTATGGCCTGGGAGGCGCTGAACAACATCGCCGACGCCAAGGACCGCCCGCTGGTCATCGTCGTCAACGACAACGAGCGGTCGTACGCCCCCACCATCGGCGGCCTCGCCAACCACCTCGCCACCCTGCGCACCACCGACGGGTACGAGCGCTTCCTCGCCCGGACCAAGGAGCTCCTGGAGCGCACCCCGGTCGTCGGCCGGCCGCTGTACGAGACCCTGCACGGGGCGAAGAAGGGGTTCAAGGACTTCATCGCGCCGCAGGGCATGTTCGAGGACCTGGGCCTGAAGTACGTCGGTCCCATCGACGGGCATGACATCGAGGCGCTGGAGTCCGCCCTCGCCCGGGCCAAGCGGTTCGGCGGGCCGGTCATCGTGCACTGCCTCACCGAGAAGGGCCGCGGCTACCAGCCCGCGCTGCAGGACGAGGCGGACCGCTTCCACGCCGTCGGCAAGATCCACCCGGACACCGGCCTGCCGATCGCCTCCTCCGGCGCCGACTGGACCTCCGTCTTCGGGGACGAGATGGTCAAGCTGGGTGAGGAGCGGGAGGACATCGTCGCCATCACGGCGGCCATGCTCCAGCCCGTCGGCCTCGACAGGTTCGCCAAGCGATTCCCCGAACGGGTGTACGACGTCGGCATCGCCGAGCAGCACGGCGCCGTCTCCGCCGCGGGCCTCGCGTACGCCGGGGTGCACCCCGTCTTCGCCGTCTACGCCACCTTCCTCAACCGCGCCTTCGACCAGGTCCTCATGGACGTGGCCCTGCACAAGTGCGGGGTGACCTTCGTGCTCGACCGGGCCGGTGTCACCGGAACGGACGGTGCCTCGCACAACGGCATGTGGGACATGTCGATCCTGCAGGTCGTACCCGGCCTCAGGCTGGCGGCCCCGCGGGACGCCGAGCAGGTGCGGGCCCAGCTGCGGGAGGCCGTCGCGGTGGACGACGCGCCGACCGTGGTGCGCTTCTCCAAGGGCGCCGTCGGCCCCGCTGTACCCGCCGTGGGCCGGATCGGCGGCATGGACGTGCTGCGCGAGCCCGGCACCGACCGGCCGGACGTGCTGCTCGTCTCCGTGGGCGCCCTCGCCCCGATGTGCCTGGAGATCGCCGGCCTGCTGGACAAGCAGGGCATCTCCACGACCGTGGTCGACCCGCGCTGGGTCAAGCCCGTCGACGAGGCCATGGCCCCGCTGGCCGAGCGGCACCGGGTCGTCGTCACCGTCGAGGACAACAGCCGGGTCGGCGGCGTCGGCTCCGCGATCGCCCAGGCCCTGCGCGACGCCGGCGTGGACGTGCCGCTGCGCGACTTCGGCATCCCGCCGCGCTTCCTCGACCACGCCTCCCGCGCCGAGGTCCTCGCCGAGATCGGCCTGACCGCCCCGGACATCGCCCGCCAGGTCACCGGGCTGGTCGCCAAGCTGGACGGCCGGTTCGACCGTACGGCCGCCGAGGTGGACTCGGTGGAGCCCGCGCGCGACTGACGCGGACACCGCCCTGACGGGCCGGTCCGGCCACTCCTTGCGGTGGCGGAACCGGCCCGTCTGCGTGAACCTGCCTGTGCCGGGGCATACGCATCCCGACCCTCTCGATCATGACGGGCCACGGCGAGGTCCCCAAGCGTGGGAGGCAGGCACGTGAGCAGCGCGCTGTTCAGGACGAAGAACGTCGAGCAGTCCATCCAGGACACCGAGGAACCGGAGCATTCGCTCAAGAAGTCCCTCTCCGCGCTCGACCTGACCGTCTTCGGCGTCGGTGTCATCATCGGCACCGGCATCTTCGTCCTCACCGGACAGGTGGCCAAGAACAACGCCGGCCCGGCGGTGTCCCTGGCCTTCGTGGTGGCCGGCGTGGTCTGCGCGCTCGCCGCCCTCTGCTACGCCGAGTTCGCGTCCACGGTCCCCGTGGCGGGCTCGGCCTACACGTTCAGCTACGCCTCCCTGGGCGAGCTGCCCGCCTGGATCATCGGCTGGGACCTGGTCCTGGAGTTCGCGCTCGGTACGGCGGTGGTGGCGGTCGGCTGGTCCGGCTACATCCGCTCGCTGATGGACAACGTCGGCTGGCACCTGCCCGACTACCTGGCCAGCCGGGACACGGCCTCCGGCTTCGGCTTCGACATCCTCGCCGCGGCCCTGGTGCTGGTGCTCACCGGCATCCTCGTCCTCGGCATGAAACTGTCGGCCCGGATCACCTCGCTCGTCGTCGCCGTCAAGGTGGTCGTCGTCCTCATCGTGATCATCGCCGGTGCCTTCTTCATCACGGCCGGCAACTACTCGCCGTTCATCCCCAAGCCCCAGCCGGTGCCGGCCGGGGGCAATCTCAGGGCCCCGCTGATCCAGCTGATGTTCGGCTGGGCGCCCGCCAACTTCGGCGTGATGGGCATCTTCACGGCCGCCTCGGTGGTGTTCTTCGCCTTCATCGGTTTCGACATCGTCGCCACGGCCGCCGAGGAGACCCGCAACCCGCAGCGGGACATGCCGCGCGGCATCCTCGGCTCCCTGTTCATCTGCACCGTGCTCTACGTCGCCGTCTCCCTCGTCGTCGTCGGCATGCAGAAGTACTCCAGGCTGTCCGTGGAGGCCCCGCTCGCCGACGCATTCAAGGCCATCGGGCATCCCTGGTACGCCGGCGTGATCAGCTTCGGCGCCGCCATCGGCCTGACCACCGTGTGCATGATCCTGCTGCTCGGCCAGACCCGGGTGTTCTTCGCGATGAGCCGCGACGGACTGCTGCCACGCTTCTTCTCCCACGTCCACCCCCGCTTCCGCACCCCGCACCGGCCGACCATCCTGCTCGGCGTGATCATCGCGATCGTCGCCGGTTTCACCAGCCTCAGCGCACTGGCCGAACTCGTGAACATCGGCACGCTCTTCGCGTTCGTCGTCGTCGCGGTCAGCGTGATCATCCTGCGCCGGACCCGCCCGGACCTGCCGCGCGCCTTCCGTACTCCCTGGGTCCCGGTCATCCCGATCCTGTCGGTGTGCGCCTCGCTGTGGCTGATGCTCAACCTGCCGGCCGAGACCTGGCTGCGGTTCGCCATCTGGATGGTGATCGGTTTCGTCGTCTACTTCTTCTACGGCCGCACCCACAGCCGGCTGGCCCCGGGCGGGCAGACCGCCACCGGAGAGACCCAGCGGCCGCCCGCCGGAAACACTCCGTAACCGTCTTCACCCGGCGGCCCCTCCTCCCCGCCCTGTATGTCCGGATTCGGAGGGAATCGCGGAGTCGGATAGCGTGCTCCCCGTGCCCGCCGCCCCACTCGCGCCCGCACGAACCGTGGTCACGAGGGCCGTCACCCGGACGGCGTACTGGAGGCGGCTGCTGCCCCTCCTCGTGGCGCTGGCCTGCGTCACCGCCTGCCGTCCTTCGTCCGGCCGCTGTGGAACCCGGACGAGGGCTACCTCGCCGTACAGGCGCGGCTGCTGGCCCAGGACGGTCAGCTGTACGACACCGTCGTGGACCGCAAGCCGCCGCTGCTGCCGTGGCTGTACGAGGCCGCGTTCGCGCTGTGCGGCTCCGGCTCGCTCACCCCGCTGCGAGTGCTCGCGGACCTCGCCCAGCTGCTCACGGCGGTGCTGCTGGCCTCCCTCGCCCGGCGCCGCTGGGGCGACGGCGCGGGCCGGACGGCCGGGGTGCTGTATCTGCTGGTCTCGGTCGGGCTCAACCCCGAGGACGCGCAGGCCGCCTCCTTCGAGGTGTTCATACTGCCCGGCACGGCCGCCGCCCTGTGGTGCGCCGGCCGCGGGCGCTGGGGTGCGGCCGGGGCCGCCGTCGCCGTCGCGTTCCTCACCAAGCAGACAGGCGGCGCGGTGCTGCTCCCGGTGGCGTGGCTGCTGCACCGGCAGGGCGCCCCGCGCGCGGGCGTGCTACGGCGCGCGGCCGGCTGCGTCCTGCCGGTGCTGGGCGCGGCCCTGCTGACGGACCCGGCCGGATTCCTGTTCTGGACGGTGACCGGTTCCGCCGTGTACGCCTCCTTCACCGGCTCCGAACTCCACGTCCTCGCCCGCGCCCTGGCCAACACCGCGATCCTGGCCTTGGGCTCGGCGGGCCTGCTCCCGCCGGTCGTACGGACCCTGCGGATCACCCGTGCCGGAGCCGTGGACCTGTGGCTGTGGCTGGCCTCCTCGGCGGTCGCGGTGACGCTCGGCTTCCACTTCTTCGGCCACTACTACCTGCAACTCACCCTGCCACCGGCGCTGTTGGCCACCGCTGCCCTGCACGCGCTCCCCGCCGGGCGCCATGCGTTCGCCCTCCGCACCTCGGCCGGCGCCTGCGCCCTGTACCTCGCCTGGGGACTCACCGCCCCGCGCCCCGAACTCGCCCACGCCCAGCGGATCGCGGCCGCCCTCGACCAGCGCACCACGCCCGCGGACCGCGTCCTGGTCTGCGGCATGCATCCCGAGACGTGCTGGCTGGCCGCCCGCACCCCCGCCGGCCGCTGTCTCACCGCGGGTCTGCTCACCAACTACAGCGGCGGCCGGGACGGACCGCAGGTCGGCGAGAGGTACGCCGTCGCGGGCGCCTGGCCGCTCTTCCGGCGCGAACTGGCCGCGCACGCCCCAGCGCTGGTCGTCGACGACTCCCGCGGCAAGCCGTACACCCCCGACCGCATCCCGACCCTGCACCGCCTCCTCGCCGCCCACTACGAGGAGGCAGGCACCGTGGACGGTGCGGTGCTGTACACCCGCGTGCCGGGGGAGTGACGGCACACTCGGCAACGCATCCGGTGCCACCACTCCGGCCGACTCGGCGGCGTACGGCGCGGGCGGTTGGCTCGCCCCCGTGCCGTGCCGTGCGGTCGGCAGGCTCGGCCCCGCCCGTGCTGTGTGGGCGTCTGGCGTGGCGCTGTACCGGTGCGGGTCGGTTGGCTCGGCCCCGTACCGTGCGGGCGTCCGGCCCGGCGGTGTACCGGTGCGGCCGGTTGGCTCGGTCCCGTGCCTTACGGTCTGTCGGCGTGGCGCTGTACCCGTGCGCCGCGGGTGGCTCGGCCCCGTGCCGTGCGGTCGGCAGGCTCGGCCCCGCCCGTGCCGTGTGGGCGTCTGGCGTGGCACTGCACCCGTGCGGACGCGTGGCTCGGCCTCGTCGCCCTACGGCCGGCCGGCGTGGCGCTGTACCCGTATGGGCGGGTGGCTCGCCCCCGCAACGTACGGCCGGCCGGCTCGCCCCCGTACCGCAGGGACGTGTGGCCCGGTGCCCTGCCGCCGTGCGTGCGGCTCGGCGCCGTACCAGTGCCGTCGGACGGGTCAGTCCAGTACCGTGCGGGGGCCCGTGGTCTGGGCGCCGTGTTGCCGGACGCGGTGGCGCAGTTCGCGGTCGGCCGTGACGACCAGGCAGGGGCGGTCGCCGGCCGCCGCCGCGAGGGCGACGATGTGGTCGTCGCCGCTGCCGGGCGCGTCCTCGACGCGCACCCCGGGCACCGACTCCACGCCCCGGGCCGCGCCCTCCACCACCAGGACCAGCTCCACCGGACCGGGCAGGCCGGCGACGCCGG
Organism: Streptomyces sp. NPDC001093; assembly: GCF_040298985.1. Classification (NCBI taxonomy): domain Bacteria; kingdom Bacillati; phylum Actinomycetota; class Actinomycetes; order Kitasatosporales; family Streptomycetaceae; genus Streptomyces; species Streptomyces sp. NPDC001093. Next base: position 29,053 of record NZ_JBEPBF010000064.1, read on the forward strand.
ACCGGGCGAAGGGCGGCAGCCGGTCGCGCAGGCGCTCGGCGGCGCCGCGGCGGTCGCGCCACCAGCCGTCGGGCACCGACCCGACGACGTTCGCGCCGTCGACGATGAGCAGGGGGAGGGGCTCGTCCGTCGCGTCCGTCCCGCCCGAGGTGTCCGTCATGGTCCGTAACAGCCCTGTTGTGTCGCGTTGGTGGCAGGCTCAGTCTGTCACGGTTTCGTCGCCCAGCGGCCGGTGATCTCGGCGATCGCGGCGGCCGCGCGCTCGGCGGGCCGCCCGCCCGCGCGTACCTCGGGGGAGAACTCGACGTGCAGGAACGGCACATGGTCGGCGTCGGCCACCTGGCCCTGCACGTTCGTCAGACCCTCCAGCGGGCAGGACCGCGCCCACGCCCGGCACACCCGGAAGCCGTGCCCGCGCAGGGCGTCGGCCAGGTCCCGGCCGTCCGGCCGGCCCGCGGACCCGGCGCCCGTGGAGGCGATGACGTCGTAACCGGGCGCGGCGGAGGCGGCGAAGCCGTGCAGCTGGATCCCGGGCATCCCGCGGCGGGCCAGTTCGGCGCAGATGCCGTGGAAAACGGTGTCCTCGCGGTGCGCCACGTCCGCCGCATTACCCACTCCGGCTTTGCGATGTGCTCCCGCGATCACGAGGATCCCGCCGGGTGAGCCGCGCAGCACCCGCACGCCCAGCTGCTCGGTGCCCAGATCGAAGCCGGGATGCGGGACCTGCACCGACCAGCTCGGACGGTGGTCGAGATCGAGATAGACCCGGCCCCAGCCGCGCGGGGTCGCGGCGGAGTCGGTGCGGTCGGCGACCTCGGCATAGCGGTGGCCCGAGGGCCGGTCGACGACCGTGCGCACCGTGAAGTCCCGCTGGGAAAGCCGCTGTTCCGCTTGCGCGCGGTGACCGTCGAGCAGCAGGCCGATGGCCGCGGCGATGTCCTCGCGGTCGGTCCGGCCGGGCGGCAGATAGCCCCGGCCGGGGGCGAACCGGCTCGTGTAGTCCGCCACTTCGCGGGCCAGGTCGATCTGCTCGGCCCCCTTCGGCGCGGGCCCGTGGGCGTCGTGCGCGGTGCCGCCCGGGCTGTGGAGCAGGACGGTGAGACCGGCCGCGAGACCGGCGACGACGAGCAGCAGGGTTGCGATCGTGATGAAGCGTGAGCGATGGGCTCTCATGGTCGTATCAAGATATCCCGGTGAACAGACGCCGTGGCCGGCCCCTGCTGTCCCTGCCGACCCCGCGCTCGGTGGGCTGTTCCGCAGTGCGAAGCGGCTGTGACCAGGGGTGGCGGGGGTGTCCGTACGGCCCGCGGCTAGAGTGAACCGGTGAACGGCGACTGGCTTCTGCGCGGCCGAGACGGCCGGCTCAGTGTCTACCAGCTGTCGGGCGAGGCCGTCCTGTGCCGGGCGGAGCGCGAACCCGGCGGCCCCTGGACCACCCCGCGCAGGGTGGGCGGCGACCAGGAACTGCACCCCGTGCTCGCGGTCGGCCAGGGCGCCGACGGCTACGCCCACCTGGTCTCCTGGCGGCCGACGCGGCCGGGCGAGTCCGGCCTGGTGCACTCCACGCACTTCCGGGCGCACCTCGCGGCCCTGGACTGGAACCCGATCGGCCACCCGAGGAAGCGGGGCGGCGACCGGTCCGGCGCGCCGGCCGCCGCCGTCGACGCCGAGGGCCGCGCCCATGTGTTCGTCCGCAACGACGGCGGCGGGGTGCACATGGTCGCGCAGAAGGAGAAGGGCGGCTGGGCGCCCTGGGTGGATCTCAGGGGCAGCAAGGTGCAGGACGGCCTGGCGGCGGTGACGGGGGAGTCCGGCCGCATCGAGCTGTACGCGGCCGTCCCCGACGGGATCCTCCACTGGCGCCAGGAGAAGGCGGGCGCCGAGCCGGTCCGGACGGAGACCCTGCGCACCCCGGTCCGCCCGGGCACCCTTTACGCCCTCGCCACGTCCCCCGACAGCACGACGCTCTTCTACACCGACACCGGCGGCGACCTGTGCGCCTGGCGCCCCGGCGGCAAACCGGTCACCCTGCTGCCCGCGGCCGGTTCCGGCCCGGTCTCGGCCGTCCGCTGCGAGCTCGACGGCCACGACTGCACCCTGCTCGCCCAGCGCTCGGCGGGCGGCCGCGTCGCCTTCGCCGCCTACCCGAGCGAACTGGAGTCGGCGGGCGCCTGGTGGACCGAGTCGGGCCCGCGGCTGCCGGTGGACGCGACGGTGTCCCTGACCACGGACGCGGACGGCCGGGTGGCGGCGGCAACGTTGTCCCCGTCCACCGGCCAACTCCTGCTGACCCGGCGGAAGGACGAGCCGGGGCTGGCCCTTCAGGCGTGGCGGCAGGTCTGAGTGCGCCATGATGGCCGGCGTGGACACCGAGACTCTCATCGACGCCTGGCGGCGTCTCCTCGCCGGCTCCGGAAAGACATGGGTGCTGTTCGAGCACGGCACCTGCGTGGTGCTCGAACGGCCCACCGGGGATCTCGCCGCCCAAGCCACCGAGATCCTGCGGGAGTTCGGGCCGGTAAGGGTGGCGGGCCCCGCGGGCGACTTCCGGGTGCTGGAGCTGCACAACGGCGAGGGCTGGCTGGTGACCGGCCACCACCCGGACGTCGTCACCTTCGTCCCGCTGGACGACGCCGCCGACCCCTCGCACCTGGCCGTCGGCATCCTCGGCCGCTCCCGGCGCGACCGGGACGGCACCGAGCTGCACGTGGTCCACGTCGAGGCCGGCCGCCCGGCCGAGGACTGACAACGCCGATGCCCGGCACACCAGTCGATGTGCCGGGCATCGTACGACCGTACGCGGTGCCTTACGCCGGGACGCTCGCCACGCCCGGTGCCAGGAACTTCTTGCCGTTCACGCGCTCCGAGACGCCCTCGCGGTCCAGGTACGGCGTGATGCCGCCCAGGTGGAAGGGCCAGCCGGCGCCGGTGATGAGGCAGAGGTCGATGTCCTGGGCCTCGGCGACGACGCCCTCGTCGAGCATGAGCCCGATCTCCTGCGCCACCGCGTCCAGGACACGGGCGCGGACCTGCTCCTCGGTCAGGACGACATCGCCCTGCTTCAGCAGCGCGGCGACCTCCGGGTCCAGCTCCGGCTTGCCGCTGTCGTAGACGTAGAAGCCGCGCTTGCCCGCCTTGACGACGGCCGCGAGGTTCGGGGACACCGTGAAGCGGTCCGGGAAGGCCCGGTTGAGGGTCTCCGAGACGTGCAGACCGATCGCGGGACCGACCAGCTCCAGCAGCACCAGCGGGGACATCGGCAGGCCCAGCGGCTCGACGGCCTTCTCGGCGACCTCGACCGGGGTGCCCTCGTCGATGACGTTCTGGATCTCGCCCATGAAGCGGGTCAGGATGCGGTTCACGACGAACGCCGGGGCGTCCTTGACCAGAACCGCGGTCTTCTTCAGCTTCTTGGCGACGGCGAAGGCCGTGGCCAGGGAGGCGTCGTCGGTCTGCTCGCCGCGGACGATCTCCAGCAGCGGGAGGACCGCGACCGGGTTGAAGAAGTGGAAGCCGACGACCCGCTCGGGGTGCTTCAGCTTCGACGCCATCTCCGTCACCGACAGCGAGGAGGTGTTGGTCGCGAGGATCGCGTGCGCCGGGGCGACCGCCTCGACCTCCGCGAACACCTGCTGCTTGACGCCGATCTCCTCGAAGACGGCCTCGATGACGAAGTCGGCGTCCGAGAAGCCCTTGGCCTTGTCCAGCACACCGGTGACCAGCGCCTTGAGGCGGTTGGCCTTGTCCTGGTTGATCCGGCCCTTGCCGAGCAGCTTGTCGATCTCGGCGTGGACGTAGCCCACACCCTTGTCGACGCGCTCCTGGTCGATGTCGGTCAGCACGACCGGCACCTCCAGGCGGCGCAGGAAGAGCAGGGCCAGCTGCGAGGCCATCAGGCCGGCGCCGACGACACCGACCTTGGTGACCGGGCGGGCCAGGTTCTTGTCCGGGGCACCGGCGGGACGCTTGCCGCGCTTCTGGACGAGGTTGAACGCGTAGATGCCGGCGCGCAGTTCGCCGCTCATGATCAGGTCCGCGAGGGCCTGGTCCTCGGCGTCGTAACCCTGCTGCAGGTCGCCGTTCTTGGCGGCCGCGACGATGTCGAGGGCGCGGTAGGCGGCCGGGGCCGCGCCGTGCACCTTGGAGTCGGCGACGAACCGGCCCCGCTCGACGGCCTGGTCCCAGGCCTCGCCGCGGTCGATCACCGGACGCTCGACCTGGACGTCACCCTTGAGGACCTGAGCGGTCCAGATCAGCGACTGCTCCAGGAAGTCGGCGCCCTCGAAGAGCGCGTCGGCGATGCCCAGCTCGAAGACCTGCTTGCCCTTGAGCTGCTTGTTCTGGTTCAGCGAGTTCTCGATGATGACCGAGACGGCCTTGTCGGCGCCGATCAGGTTCGGCAGCAGGGTGCAGCCGCCCCAGCCGGGGACCAGGCCGAGGAAGACCTCGGGAAGCGAGAACGCCGGGACGGCCTTCGACACCGTGCGGTAGGTGCAGTGCAGACCGACCTCGACACCGCCGCCCATCGCCGCGCCGTTGTAGTAGGCGAAGGTGGGGACGGCCAGGTTCGACAGACGCTTGAAGACGTCGTGGCCGCCCTTGCCGATGGCGAGCGCGTGCTCGCGCTCCTTGAGGATCTCCACGCCCTTGAGGTCGGCGCCGACCGCGAAGATGAACGGCTTGCCGGTGATGCCGACGCCGACGATCCCGCCGTCCGCCGCCTCCTTCTCGACCTGGTCGATGGCGGCGTTCAGGTTCGCCAGCGAGCCCGGGCCGAAGGTGGTCGGCTTGGTGTGGTCGAAGCCGTTGTCCAGCGTGATCAGCGCGAAGCGGCCGGCGCCGAACGGGAGGTCGAAGTGGCGTACGTGCGCGGACGTCACGACCTCGTCGGGGAACAGCTCCGAGGCCTGCTTCAGAAGCTCGGTGGTGGTGCTCACTTGTCCCCCTCGAAGTGCGGGTTCTCCCAGATGACCGTCGCGCCCATGCCGAAGCCGACGCACATCGTGGTCAGGCCGTAGCGGACGTCCGGCTGCTCCTCGAACTGGCGGGCCAGCTGCGTCATCAGGCGGACGCCGGAGGAGGCCAGCGGGTGGCCGAAGGCGATGGCGCCGCCGTACTGGTTGACGCGCTCGTCGTCGTCGGCGATGCCGTAGTGGTCGAGGAAGGCCAGGACCTGGACGGCGAAGGCCTCGTTGATCTCGAACAGGCCGATGTCGGAGATGGACAGGCCCGCCTTGGCGAGGGCCTTCTCCGTGGCCGGGATCGGGCCGTAGCCCATGACCTCCGGCTCGACGCCCGCGAAGGCGTAGGAGACGAGCCGCATCTTGACGGGCAGGCCGTTCTCGCGGGCGAAGTCCTCGGAGGCGATGATCGAGGCGGTGGCGCCGTCGTTCAGACCGGCCGCGTTGCCCGCGGTGACCCGGCCGTGCACGCGGAACGGCGTCTTGAGGCCCTGCAGGTTCTCCAGAGTGGTACCCGGGCGCATCGGCTCGTCGGCCGTGACCAGGCCCCAGCCGGTCTCGCCGGCCTCGGGGCTGGTGCGGCGCACCGAGATCGGCACCAGGTCCTGCTGGATCTTGCCGTTGGCGTACGCCTTGGCGGCCTTCTCCTGCGAGCGCACCGCGTACTCGTCGGCGCGCAGCTTGGTGATGTGCGGGTAGCGGTCGTGCAGGTTCTCCGCGGTCATGCCCATGAACAGGGCGGACTCGTCGACCAGCTTCTCGGACACGAACCGCGGGTTCGGGTCGACGCCCTCGCCCATCGGGTGGCGGCCCATGTGCTCCACGCCACCGGCGATGACGGCGTCGTAGGCGCCGAACGCGATCGAACCGGCGGTGGTCGTCACGGCGGTCAGGGCGCCGGCGCACATGCGGTCGATGGAGTAACCGGGGACGGACTGCGGCAGGCCCGCGAGGATGCCGGCCGTACGGCCCAGGGTGAGGCCCTGGTCGCCGATCTGCGTGGTGGCCGCGATGGCGACCTCGTCGATCTTCTTCGGGTCCAGACCGGGGTTGCGGCGCAGCAGCTCCCGGATCGCCTTCACGACGAGGTCGTCGGCGCGGGTCTCGTGGTAGATGCCCTTCGGGCCCGCCTTGCCGAACGGGGTGCGGACGCCGTCGACGAAGACGACGTCCCTGACGGTACGAGGCACGATGGCTCTCCTCCAGGGTGCGGGGTGGCACTGCTGCGTTGCGCTGAGCGCGCGCTCAGGACCCATGCTACTTATGAGTAACGTAGCTGCACAGTCCTGGTGGGGGGAGCGGTGAACGTCACACGCCGCCGACTCGCCGCTTCCCCTTCCTCACCCGTACATGCCGTCCCAGGATCTTGGCGTGATCTCGACGTCCCTGTTCCGCTTCCGCCACCCGGCTTCACGCGAGGAGCGACCGGGCGACGTCTACGGCGGCTAGGCCCCCTTCGCCGACAGTGCCGACACCAGGACCGGCGTCACCAGCTCCACCTGCCAGGCCCGCGCACCGTATCCGGCCAGCGCGGTCTCGACCGACGCGGCGTCGACCGCCTTCGGCGGCTCCCAGCAGATCCGCCGCACCGTGTCCGGGGACACCAGATTCTCCTGCGGCATGTTGAGCCGCTCGGCAAGGGCGGTGATTCCCGCCCGGGCCGCGGACAGCCGGGCCGCGGCGGCGGGATCCTTGTCGGCCCAGGCCCGCGGCGGCGGAGGCCCGGTCACGGGCTGACCCGGCTGCGGCAGCGCCGAGTCCGGCAGGGCCTTGGCCCGGTCGACCGCCGCCTGCCACTGCTCCAGCTGCCGCCGACCCATCCGGTGCCCGAACCCGTTCAGCATCGCGAGCGCGTGGACGTTGGCCGGAAGTGCGAGCGCCGCCTCCACGATGGCGGCGTCACTGAGGACCTTGCCCGGCGAGACGTCCCGCCGCTGCGCGATCCGGTCCCGCGTCTCCCACAGCTCCCGCACGACACCGAGCTGCCGGCGCCTGCGTACCTTGTGCATCCCGGACGTACGGCGCCACGGGTCCTTCCGCGGCTCGGCCGGCGGCGCGGCCGCGATCGAGTCGAACTCCTGCAGGGCCCACTCCAGCTTGCCCTGCCGGTCCAGTTCCTTCTCCAGGGCGTCGCGCAGGTCGACGAGGAGTTCCACGTCGAGCGCGGCATACCTGAGCCACGGATCGGGGAGCGGCCGGGTCGACCAGTCGACGGCGGAGTGGCCCTTCTCCAGGACGAAGCCGAGCACGTTCTCGACCATGGCGCCGAGGCCGACCCGCGGGAACCCGGCGAGCCGGCCGGCCAGCTCGGTGTCGAAGAGCCGGGCCGGGACCATGCCTATGTCGCGCAGGCAGGGCAGGTCCTGGGTGGCGGCGTGCAGCACCCACTCGACGCCGGACAGCGCCACGCCGAGCCCGGACAGGTCGGGGCAGGCCACGGGGTCGATCAGCGCCGTCCCGGCACCCTCGCGGCGCAGCTGCACCAGGTAGGCGCGCTGGCCGTAGCGGTAGCCGGAGGCGCGCTCAGCGTCGACGGCGACGGGGCCGGAGCCCCCGGCGAAGGCGGCGACCACCTCGGCGAGCGCGGCCTCGTCGGCGACGACGGGCGGAATGCCCTCACGCGGTTCCAGCAGCGGTGTCGGCGCCCCCATCACAGAAGATCCGGCGTCGTCCGGAGGAGTGCCTCCGGTGGTGCGCAGGGAGCTGTCTGCTGCGGTGTCTTGGGCGTCGGTCACCTGTCAAGGGTATCCGTGTGTCGACGGGGGGCCGGGGGGGGTAGTTTAATGGGAGGGGGGCGGGGGGGGGGTATAAATTTAATGGGGGGTTGATGGGGGGTTTTCTGGGGGGTGGTACACTTTTATTGTTATTCGTTGTGGCGCCGGCGCCCGTCTCGGAACGTTCCGTCGACGGGCGCCGGAGGGTCGTAAACCAGTCAGGCCGGTGAAAGACGCGGTTCACGTGAGTGAACCGTCCGCTGCTCCGGCCGGCTCAGTGGATGATCCCCGTGCGCAGCGCCACGGCCACCATGCCGGCCCGGTCGCCCGTGCCCAGCTTGCGGGCGATACGGGCGAGGTGGCTCTTGACGGTCAGGGCGGACAGGCCCATGGAGACGCCGATCGCCTTGTTCGACTGGCCCTCCGCGACCAGCCGCAGCACCTCGACCTCGCGGCCGGACAGCTCGCGGTAGCCGCCCGGGTGGCTCGGGGCACCCGGGGGGCGGCGGTGCATCCGGGCGGCGCCGAGGGGAGCGGCGCCGGGCCGGGAGGGCAGGCCGAGGTTGGTGCGGGTGCCGGTGACGACGTACCCCTTGACCCCGCCCGCCAGCGCGTTGCGCACCGCCCCGATGTCGTCGGCCGCGGACAGCGCCAGCCCGTTGGGCCAGCCCGCGGCGCGGGTCTCGGACAGCAGGGTCAGGCCGGAGCCGTCGGGCAGGTGGACGTCGGCGACACAGATGTCGCGCGGGTTGCCGATGCGGGGACGAGCCTCCGCGATGGACGAGGCTTCGATGACATCGCGCACGCCGAGCGCCCACAGATGGCGGGTGACGGTGGAACGGACGCGCGGGTCGGCCACGACCACCATGGCGGTCGGCTTGTTCGGGCGGTAGGCGACCAGGCTTGCGGGCTGCTCGAGGAGAACGGACACCAGGCCTCCTGGGTGGGGGGACGGGGCCGGCTTGTGGGGAAGAAGCCGGGACGAACCGTGCTTTCAAGGTCACAGTCGTCTTCGGCAGCAAACTCGTCCGCCTTTAGAGAATGATCACGATCTAGTGAGTAACAATCTGTGCAATTCGGACGCGCGATCGATCATCGGAAGATCGAGTCGGTTCAAGCCGATGCGATTCGGGGACGGAAAGTGGCCGTATCGACAAAGAGATGGTCAATAAGGCGCCCGTGCGGATGAAACCCCGGTCCGACCGGTTCGCTCACCGTGACTGCGGGCCCCTGCGCTGTGGCAGCGTCACCACCGAGGCGTCGCCCGGACCGGCCGGCGGCAGCCCCGCGACCTGGGCCAGCAGATCGCACCAGGAGGCCAGATGGGAGGCCGTGTCCGGCACCCCGCCGAGCCCTTCGCGGGGCGTCCAGGACGCCCGGATCTCGATCTGCGAGGCCGCCGGACGCTCGGCCAGCCCGCCGAAGTAGTGCGAGCTCGCGCGCGTGATCGTCCCGCTCGGCTCGCCGTAACCGAGCCCCCGCGCCTGCAGCGCCCCGGTCAGCCACGACCAGCACACCTCGGGCAGCAGCGGATCGGCGGCCATCTCCGCCTCCAGCTCCGCGCGCACCAGCGTCACCAGGCGGAAGGTCCCGCGCCAGGCGTCGTGCCCCGCCGGGTCGTGCAGCAGCACCAGCCGTCCGTCGGCCAGTTCCTGCTCGCCGTCGATCACCACGGCCTCCAGCGCGTAGGCGTACGGGGCGAGCCGCTGCGGGGCGGGCGTGGGTTCCACCTCGACCTGCGGCCGCAGCCGGCTGCTGCGCAGGGCGTCGACCGCGGCCCGGAAAACCGGCGGGTCCGGAGTACCGGAACGCCGGTCCGCCTCCTCGGTGTCCTTCACGTCGTCCAATCCGTCAGCGCTGTCCGACATTCGTCCGTGAGCCGCAGCCATGCGGGGAAGAGTAAGGGGAACCGCGGCTTTGTGCAGGGCAAGACACAGCAGGTGGCCGCGGGCAGTCGTGCCGTGCACCGGCGACCCTGACACCGGGCGGGGGCCCGATCCCGCGGCATGCGAAACTTGCCCCGTGACCGCCAACACCAGCATGCAGCCGACAGCGACGTACGACAGCGCCTTCCTCAAGGCGTGCAGGCGCGAACCCGTGCCGCACACCCCGGTGTGGTTCATGCGCCAGGCCGGCCGCTCCCTGCCCGAGTACCTCAAGGTGCGCGAGGGCATCCCCATGCTCGAGTCCTGCACGCGGCCCGAACTGGTCACCGAGATCACGCTGCAGCCGGTGCGCCGGCACCACGTGGACGCGGCGATCTACTACAGCGACATCGTCGTCCCGCTGAAGGCGATCGGCCTCGGCCTCGACATCAAGCCGGGCGTCGGCCCGGTCGTCGACGACCCCATCCGCACCCGCGCCGACCTGGCCCGGCTGCGCGACCTCACCCCCGAGGACGTCCCCTACGTCACCGAGGCGATCGGCCTGCTCACCAAGGAGCTGGGCGCGACCCCGCTGATCGGTTTCGCCGGCGCGCCTTTCACCCTCGCGAGCTACCTGGTCGAGGGCGGTCCCTCGCGCACGTTCGAGAACGCCAAGGCGATGATGTACGGCGACCCCGAGCTCTGGGCCGACCTGCTGGACCGCCTGGCCGACATCACGGCCGCCTTCCTCAAGGTGCAGATCGAGGCCGGCGCGAGCGCGGTCCAGCTCTTCGACTCCTGGGTCGGCGCCCTCGCCCCGGCGGACTACCGGCGCTCGGTCATGCCCGCCTCCGCGAAGGTCTTCGAGGCCGTCTCCGGCTACGGCGTCCCGCGCATCCACTTCGGTGTCGGCTCCGGTGAGCTGCTGAAGCTCATGGGCGAGGCCGGCGCGGACGTCGTCGGTGTCGACTGGCGCGTCCCGCTGGACGAGGCGCAGCGCCGCGTCGGCCCCGGCAAGGCGCTCCAGGGCAACCTCGACCCGACGGTCCTGTTCACCGACAAGGACACCGTGGAGACCAAGGCCCGCGAGGTGCTGGACGCGGCCGCCGGTCTTGAGGGCCATGTCTTCAACCTGGGCCACGGCGTCATGCCGAACACCGACCCGGACGCGCTGACCCGGCTCGTGGACTACGTCCACACCGCGACCGCGCGCTGACTCACCACGTGTAACGGGGCCGCGCCCGCCTGCCGAACAGCAGGCCGCGCGTCTCCGGAGGGGGCGGCGTGCCGGGCTTGAGCGGCCAGGCGAGCAGCATGCCGGCCAGGAAGCCGACCACGTGCGCCGCGTACGCCACGGTTCCGGCGCCGGTGACCGCGTGCCCGGACGAGTACACCGCCTGCAGCGCGAACCAGAAGCCCAGCACCAGCCAGGCGGGCAGCCGGAGCGGCAGGAAGACCAGGAACGGCACGAGGACCCACACCCGTGCCCTCGGCCACAGCACGATATAGGCGCCGAGCACGCCCGCGATCGCGCCGGACGCGCCGATCAGCGGGTCGCCCGAGGTGTCGTTGAGCAGCGCGAAACCGTATCCCGCCGCGTAACCGCAGACGACGTAGAAGAGGAAGAAGCGGATGTGGCCCATCCGGTCCTCGACGTTGTTGCCGAAGATCAGCAGGAAGAGCATGTTTCCGAGCAGGTGCAGCCAGCTGCCGTGCAGGAACATCGCCGTGAAGACCGACAGCGGCGGCGACTTGTGGTAGTGCGGCGGTCCCACGACACAGCCCGGGCCTTGCGGGCCCACGCCGACGCCGCCCGTCGGGACCAGGCCGGGTATCCGGTGGTGGATCAGCTCTCTGGGGACCGCCGCGTAGTGGTCCATGAAGGCCTGCAGATGGCACAACTGCGCCAGGTCGCTGCCGCCGGCCACGGAACCGGCTATGCCGGGCGTGCTGACGAACACCAGGACGTTCGCTGCGATGAGGGCGTACGTCACCCAGGGGGTGCGGCGCACCGGGTTCACGTCATGGACGGGGATGACCACACAGAAGTACTGCCCGGGATCCGGCGGGCGAACCGGTGAACGGCGCCGGGCGGATGTCCGTATCTGTTCTCAACCGACGTGAGGACAGGCGATGACGAACGCTCCGCAGGTTTCGGCGATGCATGCTCTGCCCGATGGAGAGGCCGAGCTGTCTCTGGTGGTACGACTCCCCTGGGAGGATGTCGCACGGCTCGGCCAGGAGGCCGGTCGGCTCGCCTCGCAGATGCAGCGGCCGGTGACCCTGGACGAGGCGGTGAGCTACCGGCTCCGGTCCGCCCGGCCGACCGCCACACACGCGAAGCCCGCCGCGGAGCAGCCGACGGCGGCCGTGTCCGCGCTGCCGCGCATCAGCGGAACGGCCTAGGAAGCGCGTACCCTCGCCACCGCCTTTCTCGCCGCCACCAGCACCGGGTCCCACACCGGGGAGAAGGGCGGGGCGTAACCCAGGTCCAGGGCCGTCATCTGTTCCACCGTCATCCGCGCGGTCAGCGCCACCGCGGCGATGTCGACCCGTTTCGCCGCACCCTCCCTGCCGACGATCTGGACGCCGAGCAGTCGGCCCGTGCGGCGTTCGGCGAGCATCTTGACCGTCATCGGGGAGGCGCCCGGGTAGTAACCGGCGCGGCTGGTCGACTCGATGGTGACCGTCTCGTACCGCAGGCCCACCCGGTCGGCGTCCTTCTCGCGCAGACCGGTGCGGGCGATCTCCAGGTCGCAGACCTTGCTGACCGCCGTGCCGACCACGCCCGGGAAGGTGGCGTAACCGCCGCCGGCGTTGGTGCCGATGACCTGGCCGTGCTTGTTGGCGTGGGTGCCGAGCGGGACGTACTGGTCCTGGCCGGAGACCAGGTTCAGCACCTCCACGCAGTCGCCGCCCGCCCAGATGTTCCCGTGGCCGCGCACCCGCATCGCGAGGTCGGTGAGCAGGCCCCCGTGGGCGCCGAGGGGGAGGCCCGCGGCCTTGGCGAGGGCGGTCTCCGGACGGACACCGATGCCGAGGACCACCACGTCCGCCGGGAACTCGGCGTCCTCCGTGACCACCGCGCGGGCCCGGCCGTCCTCTCCGGTGAGGATCTTGGTGACCTCGGCGTCGTTCACCATCGTGATGCCGAGGCCCTCCATGGCCCGGTGCACCAGGCGGCCCATGTCGGCGTCGAGCGTCGACATGGGCTCCTTGCCGCGGTTGACGACCGTCACCTCGAAGCCCCGGTTGATCAGCGCCTCCGCCATCTCCACGCCGATGTAGCCGGCGCCGACGACGACCGCCCTGCGGCCACGCGTGCGTGCCAGCGTGTCCAGCAGGGCCTGGCCGTCGTCCAGGGTCTGCACGCCGTGCACCCCGGGGGCGTCCGCGCCGGGCAGGCCGGGGCGGACCGGTCGCGCGCCGGTCGCGATGACGAGTTTGTCGTACGACGTCCAGGACTCGGCGCCGGAATCGACGTCACGCGCGCGTACCCGCTGTCCGGCCACGTCGATCTCCATGACCTCGGTGCGCAGCCGCAGATCGATGGCGCGCGCCCGGTGCTCCTCGGGCGTGCGGGCGATCAGGTCGTCGCGTTCGGGGACGTCGCCGCCCACCCAGTACGGGATGCCGCACGCCGAGAAGGAGGTGAAGTGGCCGCGTTCGAAGGCCACGATCTCCAGTTCGTCGGGCCCCTTCAGCCGGCGTGCCTGTGACGCCGCGGACATGCCCGCGGCGTCGCCGCCGATCACGACCAGTCGTTCCGTCCCGCCCCGCCCGTCGCTCATGCTCATGGGAACACGCTACGGGGCGTGGGCATTTCAGTCCCGGTCCGGCCGTTCCCCGGCAGGTTCCGGCGCCGGGCGGGCCGACGGCAGCGGGCCCAGCGCGGTCATCGCGGGCGCGGACTCCCGCCGGCGCGGCAGCCGGGGCCGTACGACCCGCAGCCACAGCAGCGTCAGCAGCGCCGCGCACGCCGCGAACGGCAGGGCGGCGCCGAGCGCGAGGACGATCCAGCGCACCATGGTCACGAACACGCGCCAGCCGCCGGACAGGGCGTCCACCACGCCGGGGGAGCCGTCACCGGCCGCCTTCTTCGCCGGCGTCCCGGACAGCGACAGCGTGATGGTGGCGAGGCTCGTGCGGTCCTTCAGCGATGCCTGCCGGGCCAGCAGCGCCTCCAGGTCGGCCTGACGGCTGCTCAACTCTCCCTCCAGGGAGACGACATCGCTCAGCTTGGTCGCCCGGGCCATCAGCGTGCGGATCCGGTCGACGCTGGCCCGCTGCGACCTGACGCGGCTGCCGACGTCCACCACCTGGTCGGTGGCGTCCTCCGCCTGGGCCGTGCGGCTGATCAGCCGGCCCGCTCCCTGGAGCCCGGCGAGCACCTCGTCGTACTTCGCGCCGGGTACGCGCAGCACGACCCGGGTGTGCTCCTGGCCGTCGGCGTCCCGGCTGGTGCTCTCCTTGCCGACGTAGCCGCCCGCGTCCTCGGCGGTGGCACGGGCCCGGTCCAGGGCCGTGGGCACGTCCTTCACCCGGAGGGTGAGGGACGCGGTGCGGATGATCGCGTTCTGGGTGAGCCGCGGTGTCCTGGGTGCCGCCGGCCCGGCACTGTCGGCCGTGCCCGGTCCGGCGTCGGCGCCGTTCGCCGCGGACTTCGCCGAGGCACCGCCGCCCGAGTGGTCCGCGGCGCCGCATCCGGCGAGGGCGAGGGAGGCGGCGAGCAGGATCCCCGCCAGGGCCCTGGCAGGGCGTGCGGGTCGTGCGGAACGTGATGTGCGCATGGGCGCTACCCCCGAGGGCTCGGCTGCCGGTGACGTCCCTACGACGCCCGGACGTGCCGGAACGTTCGGCCGACGGCCCCCGGTGCGCAGGACCTCCGGCCCTGGCGGGAGTGTCAGTGGCGTCTGAGAGAGTGGGGGACATGAACGCAACGGGTGCACGCACGGGGCATGTCGTCGTCATCGGAGCCGGTATCGCCGGGCTGGCCGCCGCCCACCGGCTGCTCGGGCGGGGCGCGCGCGTGACCGTGCTGGAGGCCGCCGGCCGGGTCGGAGGCAAGCTGCTGCCCGGCGAGATCGCGGGCGTGCGGGTCGACCTGGGCGCCGAGTCGATGCTCGCCCGCCGCCCCGAGGCCGTGACCCTCGCCCGCGAGGCCGGCCTGACCGAGCGGCTCCAGCCGCCGGCCACCGCGACCGCCTCGATCTGGACCCGCGGTGCCCTGCGCCCCATGCCCAAGGGCCATGTGATGGGCGTCCCCGGCGCCGCCGCCGCGCTCTCCGGCGTGCTCTCCGAGGAGGGCCTGGCCCGCATCGAGCGCGACGCCGACCTGCCGCGCACCGAGATCGGCGACGACGTGGCCGTCGGGGAGTACGTGGCCGCGCGCCTCGGCCGCGAGGTCGTCGACCGCCTGGTCGAGCCCCTGCTCGGCGGGGTGTACGCGGGCGACGCGTACCGCATCTCGATGCGCTCGGCCGTCCCGCAGCTCTTCCAGGCCGCCCGCACCCACACCTCCCTCACCGAGGGCGTCCGCGAGATCCAGGCCAAGGCGTCCGCGAACCAGCAGACCGGGCCGGTCTTCATGGGCATCGAGGGCGGCGTGGGCACCCTGCCGCTCGCGGTCGCGGAGTCGGTGCGCGCGCGTGGCGGAGAGATTCTGACCGGCACGCCGGTGCGGGAACTGCGCCGGGGCGGCACGGCGGAGCCGAGCACCGCGCGCGCGTCCGAGGGCCCGCACGCGCCATGGCGCGTCGTCGCCGGGGACCGCGTGCTGTACGCGGACGCGGTCGTCCTCGCCGTCCCGGCCGGTGCGGCCGCCGGCCTCCTGCGCGCCGAGGCCCCCGCCGCCGCGGCCGAGCTCGCCGCCGTCGAGTACGCCTCGATGGCGCTGGTCACCCTCGCCTACCGGCGCGCGGACCTGAACCTGCCGGAAGGCAGCGGTTTCCTCGTGCCCCCCGTCGACGGCCGCACCATCAAGGCCTCGACCTTCGCCTCCCAGAAGTGGGGGTGGATCGCGGAGGAGGACCCGGACGTGCTCGTGCTGCGCACCTCCGTGGGCCGCCACGGCGAGACGGAGATCCTCCAGCGGGACGACGCCGCCCTGGTCGAGGTCTCCCGGCACGACCTGCGCGAGGCCACCGGCCTGGACGCCGTGCCCCTCGAGACCCGGGTCACCCGCTGGACCGACGGCCTGCCGCAGTACCCGGTCGGGCATCACGCGCGCGTGGCCCGCATCCGCGAGCACGTCGCCAAGCTGCCGGGCCTCGCGGTGTGCGGCGCGCAGTACGACGGCGTCGGCGTCCCGGCGTGCATCGCGAGCGCGTACGCGGCCGTCGACCAGCTCGACGGCGACCTGAGCGGAATCCGGGAGCTTACGGCCAACCCGGTGCAGAGCCTCCACGGCGGAGCGGGAGAATAGGAACCATGAGTGACGACGCCCCCACCACCGAGTCCGGCAGGATCCCGAACAAGGGCAAGCTGGCCAAGGACCTCAACGAGGTCATCCGCTACACCCTCTGGTCGGTCTTCAAGCTCAAGGACGTACTGCCGGAGGACCGCGCGGGTTACGCCGACGAGGTCCAGGAGCTGTTCGACCAGCTCGCCGCCAAGGACGTGACGATCCGCGGCACCTACGACCTCTCCGGCCTGCGCGCCGACGCCGACCTCATGATCTGGTGGCACGCCGAGACCAGCGACCAGCTGCAGGAGGCGTACAACCTCTTCCGCCGCACCAAGCTGGGCCGCGCCCTCACGCCGGTGTGGTCGAACATGGCGCTGCACCGCCCGGCGGAGTTCAACCGCTCGCACATCCCGGCGTTCCTCGCCGACGAGACCCCCCGCAACTACGTCAGCGTCTACCCGTTCGTGCGCTCCTACGACTGGTATCTGCTGCCCGACGAGGACCGCCGCCGCATGCTCGCCGACCACGGCAAGATGGCCCGCGGCTACCCGGACGTGCGCGCCAACACGGTCGCCTCGTTCTCCCTCGGCGACTACGAGTGGATCCTCGCCTTCGAGGCCGACGACCTGCACCGCATCGTCGACCTCATGCGCCACCTGCGCGGCTCCGAGGCCCGCATGCACGTCCGCGAGGAGATCCCGTTCTTCACGGGCCGCCGCAAGGACATCGGCGACCTGGTGGCGGGCCTGGCCTGAAGCGCCCCGCAAGGGGCGCGACGTCATGGCGTGGCACCCCAATGGC
This sequence comes from Streptomyces sp. NPDC001093, assembly GCF_040298985.1. Classification (NCBI taxonomy): domain Bacteria; kingdom Bacillati; phylum Actinomycetota; class Actinomycetes; order Kitasatosporales; family Streptomycetaceae; genus Streptomyces; species Streptomyces sp. NPDC001093. Next base: position 45,800 of record NZ_JBEPBF010000064.1, read on the forward strand.
GTGGCGCCCCGGTCGGGGCACTCAGCGCCGGCCGCTCTTCACAGAGCCTCGCGGGGACTCCTTCGTCGGCCCGACCGCCGGAGGCAACCGGTGCGGCGCGCACGACGCGCGCCGCCCGGCAACACGGCCCTCCAGCAAGTACGCGTCGAGGTGACCGTTGACGCACTGGTTGGGCCCGCCCCCGATGCCGTGCGTCCCCGCGTCCCGCTCGGTCACCAGCACCGAGCCGGCCAGCCGCCGGTTCATCTCCAGCGCCCCCGGGTACGGCGTCGCCGCGTCCCGCTCGGCCGCAAGGATCAGGACCGGCGGCAGTTCGCCCCGCCCCGTCCGCACGTCCAGGGGCCGCTGCCGGGGCGCCGGCCAGTAGGCGCAGGGCAGGTTCATCCACGCGTTGTCCCAGGTCTCGAACGGCGCCACCCGGGCGAGCCGGGTGTTGTCCCGGTCCCACACCTTCCAGTCCGTCGGCCAGGGCGCGTCGTTGCACTCCACCGCCGTGTAGACCGCGTTGATGTTCTCCGCCTCCGCGGCCCCCGCCGCGCTCGGCGCGGCCAGCCGGACCAGCGGCTTCGCGTCGCCGTGCAGATAGGCCGACAGCGCCTCGGCGCGGCTGGGCCAGTACGTGTCGTTGTACCCGGCCTGCAGGAACGCGCCCTGCAACTGGCCGGGACCGACCTTCCCGCCGGCCGCCTTCCCGGCCAGCCGCTCGCGCGCGCTGTCGTAGCTGCGCTGCACCTTCCCGGGGGTGTCACCGAGCTTGTAGACGTCGTCGTGGCGGGCGATCCAGTCCCGGAAGTCCGCCCAGCGCTCCTCGAACGCCGCCGACTGGTCGAGGTTGTTCCGGTACCAGATCTTCTCCGGGGCGGGGTCCACCGCCGAGTCCAGCACCATGCGCCGTACGTGCGAGGGGAACATCGCCGCGTACAGCGCGCCGAAGTAGGTGCCGTACGACGCTCCCATGAACGTCAGCCGGTCCTCGCCCAGCGCGGCCCGCAGCACGTCCAGGTCCCGGGAGTTGTTCAGCGAGGTGTAGTAGCGCAGCTTGCCGCCGGAGCGCCGGGCGCAGCCGCGGGCGTACGCCTTGGCCTGGGCGATGCGCTGCCGTTTGTACGCCTCCGACGGGTGCGCCGGTGACGCGGTGGGCCCCTTGACGAAGCTCTTGGGGTCCTCGCAGGACAGCGGCGCGGAGCGGCCCACGCCGCGTGGGGAGTAGCCGACCAGGTCGTAGGCGGCGGCGATCCGCTGCCACTGCGGGACCGCGCCGACCAGTGGGAACAACATGCTGGACCCGCCCGGGCCGCCCGGGTTGTAGACGAGGGCGCCCTGCCGGGGGACCTTCCGCTTGCTGTTGTGCGGGTCCTTGTGCGTCGCCGTGATCCGGCTGACGGTCAGCTTGATCTGTGTGCCGTCCGGGTGGGCGTAGTCGAGGGGGACGGTCACCGTGCCGCACCGCATGCTGCTCGGTGCCTTCGGCACGTCGGCCGGGGAACACGCGCCGAAGTCGATGCCCGCCGCCCGGGCGCGGGCCACGGCCACCTCGGTGCCGCGCAGCTCGGCCGTGCCGGAGGCAGCGGGCGCGCCGGCCGCCCCGCCCGCCGGTGCGGCGGCCAGGGTGGTCAGAAGCAAGGACCCGGCGGCCGAGTACAGAGCGGCAGCTCTCATCGCGTATCCCTTCGGTGCGGAGGCGGCGATGGCATGGCTGCCATGGCCCGGCGACAACAGAAGGGATATTTCGTTCGGCTCTCTGCGAAGGCAAGCACCACCCGGCCGGTGTCGGCGCCAATGCCCCCTATGCGCCCCTCGAAGAGGCCCTCACTCCCGCCAGGGCTGGTCGCGGTGGGTGAAGGCGGCGCGCAGCTGCGGCTCGCCGATCGCCCGGATCCCGCGTACGGCGACCGAGGTGAGAAACGACCGCTCGTCGGCCGCGGGCCTGCGCACCAGCGCGCCGAGCAGCCGCTGCCCGGCCGGGGAGGCCCAGCGCGAGTAGGGATGCACCTCGAACCGGGCGATGGCGAGGCAGCTCAGGCACAGCGTGAGGGGCAGGGCGAACCACACTCCGACCAGCAGCCGCGGCGTACCGGTCTGGATGGGCAGCAGCAGCGCGGTCACCGCCAGCACCGCCACCGTCAGCGCGGCGGCGCGCACCTGGCGGACGGCGGCGCCCACGGTCGTACCCGCGCCGTCGGGAACGGCGAGGCCGGCGCGCTCCAGCCGGTCGGCCAGGCGCCGTACCGCGTCGGCGCCGGCCGCCCGAGCCCGCGCGGGTGCGATGCGCGACTGCCCCTCCGGACCTATCGCCCCTATGACGGACCGCTCCATCTCGTCGCGCCCCTCGGGGTCCACGACCGTGGCCCAGCCGGTGTGCGCGAGCAGCAGGCGCCGCTGGCGGGCCATGGAGACCATCGTCACATCGGCGACCCGGGCCGGGCCGCCGGAGAGGAAGGCCGCCTCGTACAGCGTCAGATGGTGCTCCCGGTCCGCCGTCGCGGCATCCGCGTCCAGGGCTGCCGCGCGGACGGCCGCCACGCAGAGCCGGGTGCACGCCGTACCGGCGAAAGCCCAGGCCAGAAGCAGGAGAAGGACCCAGAACATGACGTGTTTCTATGCCAGAGGCCTGGGTGAACGCCATGCCCTGTTCATCATCCGGACACAGTGTTAGCGGTCTGTGACGTTCCGTTTGCCGCCCAGGTCAGGAGCTGCTTGCCGGCGGCGGCGGGCTGGTGGTGGCGGGCGGCAGGGAGTACGACTCGGCCGGCGACGGGGCGACCGGCACGGCGGCACTCGGGTCGACGGCCGCAGGGGTCGGTACGGGGGTGGGCGAGGAGGCCAGCTCCCGCGCGAGCGTGCCGAAGTCGACGTACCCGGTCGCCTCCACCACCTTGATGTGATCCAGGAAGGTCGCGTTCGCGTCGTCGGCGAGATCGCGGACCAGGGAGTTCTGGGTGCCGGCCCGGACCTGGGCGACCAGCGTGAAGATCCGGCCGTGGGCGAGGCGCACGATGCCGGCGAACCGGCGGTCGAAGTCCTGCCCCTGCGCCGTCTTCAGGGTGTCGAGCCACTGCTGCTGCTGTTCGTCCGGCTCGTTGGGCAGGGGGATGCCGAGCTGGCCGGCGACGGTGCGGACATGGGCGTCCAGCGAGGTGAGCCCGTCGACCAGGTGCCGGCCCGCCGTGCGGACGGCCTCCGTGGTCCCCGTGCGCTCCGCCAGCTCGCCGGCGGGCAGCTGCCACAGCCCCGCCAGCCGGACCCTGGTGATGAAGTCCCGGTCCTGTGCGGACAGGGGGCCGTAGGGGGTCGTCACGGTCTGGGCGCTCAGGACGGTCGCACCGGCCGCCGGGCCCGGGCGGTCGGCGTAGAACCAGAGCGGGCACAGCAGCGCCGCCGCGGTCGCCGCGAGGGCCGCGATGACGAGGCCTGTGCCACTGAATATGCCTCGGCCCTTGATCGGGGGTCGGGGTCGCATGACGCCTCCTGTAGCGCACCGCACGCGACTGTGCATGGGTGGTGGGTGCGGGCGGCATATTACTCGGCCGCGTTCGGTGGCTGCGGGGCTCGGGCGGGTAACGCATGGACGCCCCGGGGTGCGGTGCGTGGGCGGCTGCGGGTGCGATGTGGCTGGTCGCGCGCATGCGCGGAGCCGCACATCGCTACCACCCCGCGCCCCTGTGAGCGGCCGACCCCCGCTCGGTCATGACCCCGGGCGACCCGTCACGCCCCCCGGAGCAGTACCTTCCGCGCCGCCCGAGCCAGCCTCCCGCCTCCGGACCTCGGGCTCGGGCCCGCCCGGTCCAGCCACCACTCCCGGAGCCGCCGCCGGGCATCCGCGTCCTCCGGGCGCCCGGACCCGAGCAGGTGCCCGGCGAAGTCCAGGGCGTCCCGGCGGTAGCCCCCCGTCATCGGCCGCACCCGGGCGTACTCCAGGAACGCCGCCCGGTACCCGTCGCCGAGAATGACCGGCAGCTCCGGCGCCACCTTCGCGACCACCTCCGCCCTCTTCGAGGCGAGGGCCCGCGCCTGCACCCCCATCCGCACCCGGTCGAACCCCTCGGGCACCGGCGTTCCGGCCACCAGTGCGGACAGTACGGCGGCCTGGGCGACAGCGAGCCGCTCCCGCGCACGGACCGTCGGCCGCGCCAGGACGGCGACACCCCCGCCTGCCGCGCAACCGCACGCATGAGCCGCCGTACCGCTGTCGGCCCGGTTGCGCCCCGCCGTCACCGCGTCCCGGATCACCGTCAACTCCCGCTCCAGTTCGGCCGGTTCGGGGAAGTTCTCGTCCCGCTCCAGGAGGACTCCGGGCGGTGCGGTGCGGGAGGCGAGGTCGGTCAGGATGTCGAGCACCGGGCGCGGCACGGGGTGGGCGTGGCTGTCGTGCCAGACGCCGTCCCGCTCGAAGCCGCCCGCGACATGGACGTAGGCGATCGCCTCCACGGGCAGCGCGACCAGCGCCTCGGCCGGGTCCTCGCCCCGGTTGACGTGGTTGGTGTGCAGGTTGGCCACGTCGATCAGCAGCCGTACGCCGGTGCGCTCGACCAGCTCGGACAGGAACTGTCCCTCGGTCAGCTCCTCGCCCGGCCAGGAGAACAGCGCGGCGATGTTCTCCAGGGCCAGCGGCACGGGAAGGGCGTCCTGCGCGATGCGCACGTTCTCGCAGAGCACGTCCAGGGCGTCCCTGGTGCGCGGCACCGGCAGCAGGTGCCCGGCCTCCAGACACGGGGAGGCGGTGAGCGGGCCGCCCGCGCGGACGAACGCGATGTGCTCGGTGACCAGGGGCGAGCCGAGGGCCTCCGCCCGCTCGGCGAGCGCCGTCAGCCTTGACTCCTCGGGGCGGTCGGCGCCGCCGAGGCCGAGGGAGACGCCGTGCGGGATCACGGTCACGCCGCGCTCGCGCAGCCGCAGCAGCGACTCGGGAAGGTGGCCGGGGCAGACGTTCTCCGCCACGACCTCCACCCAGTCGACGCCCGGCATGCGCTCCACGGCGTCCGCGATCTCCGGCCGCCAGCCGATCCCGGTGCCCAGTCGCCGCATGGCTCCTCCCCTCCTTCGAATGGAGGGGGTATGGCCCGGGCGGCCGGACCCGAACCGCCTTGCCGGCGTGTTCAGAGCAACATTTGAGCTTCAGCCCCGGACCGGCCACCGCTCCGGAGCGCGCCCCAGCAGACGCAGCGCCTCCTCCAGCGGGCCGGCGCCCTCGGATGCCTCCAGCGCCGGGGCGAAGGCGAAGCCCGGGCCGCGCCGGGAGGGGTCGGTCGGCACCCGACGGGCCACGGCGAGCGCGGCGGCGAGCACATGCTCGGGGAGTTGCACGGTGATGCCGAGGGCGGCGGCTGCGTCCCAGGCGTGGACGACGTAGTCGATGAAGTGGAAGCTGACCGCCCGGTCGCCCGGGAAGTCACCGCCCAGCTCCGGCAGCGCGAACTCCCGTTGCGTGACGCCCGGTTCGGCGAAGGCCGCGAGGACCGTGGCCGCGGCCGACCGATGTACCCGCGCGGGCTCGCCCCTGTCCTCCGGCTCCCGCCAGTGCTCCGCCTCCCGCCCCCTTCCGCGCGCCGCGGCGGCGAACCCGAGGTGCTGTGCGGTCATGTGCGCGACGAGCTGCCGCAGGGTCCAGCCCGCGCAGGGGGTGTCCCGGGCCCAGTCCGCGTCCGTGGCCAGGTCCACGACGCGCACCGCCTCCTGGACGGCGATCCGGTCGAGTTCGACGAAGTCCGCTCCGGTCAGAGTCATGAGCCGAGCATAAAACAAAGCGAACGGACGTGCTTATTCTTTTTCACGGCCATGCCGACCCCCAACTGGGCGAAATATCAGGAGAATTGGGGGAACGGGACACCGTCCGCGGCCGCACCGCGCAGCCGCTCCGCGATGGCCACCCGTGCCCTGCCGTACGCGCTCTCCTCGTCGTGCAGCACCGACAGGGCGTTCGCCGTCTCCAGCAACGCGACGAGCTCGAAGGCGAGTTGCCCGACATCGGCGCCGGCGCGCAGCTCACCCGCCGTACGGGCCTCCTCGATGGTGCGCTCGACATGCGCCGACCAGTCGCGCTGCGCACGGACCACGGCGTCGTGCACGGGCCCCGTCCGCGCGTCGAACTCGGCCATGGCGCCGTAGAAGAAGCAGCCGCCCGGGAACACCCGGCTGCGCGAGTACTCCAGCCACAGCTCGCACAGCCGCCACACCCGGCCGAGGCCGGGCGGGGTCTCGGCGGCGGGCCGGAGCACCCGCTCGGTGTAGATCCGCGCCGCCTCCCGCACGGTGGCCAGCTGCAGTTCCTGTTTGGAGCCGAACAGCGCGAACACCCCGCTCTTGCTCAGCTCCAGCTCGGCGGCGAGACGGCCGACGGTGAGCGCCTCCAGGCCCTCGACCGAGGCGATGTCCACCGTGCGGCGCAGCACCAGCCGGCGGGTGCGGTTGCCCCGCTCGACCCGTCCGTCGACCCGCGTCATCGGCCCCTCCTAGCGCAGCGCCGGGTGGTCGGCGACGACCGTGCAGCTGCCCGGCGCGATCTCCGTGAAGCCGGCGTCCCGGACCAGCGGCAGCCCGCTGCGGGTCAGCCGTGCCCAGTCGGCGGGGCCGGCCGTACGGACGGCCAGTGCGAAGCCCGCGTCCCGCCAGGCGGCGCGCTCCGCGCCGGACAGCGCCCACCAGGCCAGCTGTGCACCGTGCCCCGCCTGCGCCATCGCCTTCCCGGCCGACATCTCCAGCTCGGGGTTCAGCCACAGCACCGGCTGGGCCGGGTCGGCGGCGGCGGGCGGCTCCGGGTCGTCCAGGTCGGTGCCGGACACCTGGAGCTTGGCCAGGTCCTTGGGCCAGCCGTCGAGCGGGACCGGCGGGAACACCCGTACCTCCGCGGACTTGCCGGTCACCGTGATCCCGGGCAGCGCCTCGGTCCGCCGCCACTCGGCGCCCCGGGCCCGCCGCACGACCTTGCGGATCCGCGCGTCCTCCCAGCTCCGCACCGCCTCGGCCCACGCGCCGTCCCCGTGCGCCCGCTCGTCCCCGAGCAGCGCCAGCACCGCCCGCGCGGCCGTCTCCAGAGCGTCGGTACGCGCCGGCGGCGCGCTCTTCTCGATCCGCACGACGAGGGGCAGCACGAACTGGGGGGCTTCGTCGCGCGGATTGCGCTCGGAGGTGAAGGGACTGTCTCCGGGCGAGGCTGAAACATGGGTCACACCAGCCAACCTTAAGGGGCGCGCAGAACTGCGCGACCAGCCACCGGCGTCCTGCAGACGGACAAGCTGATCAAGCCCGACGGCGAGAGCGGACCAAAATACCCTCATGCAACGTGACCTGCGACTGACCGCGGTAGGCCGCCGCTACGGCATCCGCGGCCCCTGGGTGTTACGAGGCGTCGACCTCACCGTCACCCCCGGAACCCTCACCCGCATAGAAGGAGCGAACGGCACCGGAAAGTCCACCCTGCTCCGCCTCCTCGCCCGCCTCGACGCGCCGACGGAGGGCCGCGTCACCGGCCGCCCCCGCACGGCGTACGTACCGGAACGCTTCCCCTCGGCCCTCCCCTTCACCACCCTCGGCTATCTCACCCGCCTCGGCACGGTGCACGGCCTGAGCCGCCGGACGGCACAACGCGCCGCAGGAACCTGGCTGGAGCGCTTCGGCGCCGGGGCCCACGCCGGTACGCCCATGGCGCAGCTGTCGAAGGGCAGCAGCCAGAAGGTGGCCGTCGCGCAGGCCCTGCTCGGCGAGCCGGAGCTGCTGGTGCTGGACGAGGCGTGGACCGGCCTGGACGCGGCGGCGCGCGCCGAGCTGGAGCGGGCGGTGGCCGAGCGGACCGCCGCCGGGGGCGCCGTGGTCTTCGTCGACCACGACCCGCGCCGGCTGGCCGGGGCGCCGGACGCGACGTACACCGTGCTCGACGGCGGTCTCGAGCTCCGTACGGACTCCGGGAGTTCACCGGCGGGACCGCTCACCCTCGTCACCGTGCGCGGACCGGCCGGCGGGCAGCTGCCGCCCGACGCGGCCCGGACCGCTGCCTGTGCCGAGGAGACCGCTCCCGGCACCTACCGCCTCGGCGTCGCCGCCTCCCACTCCGACATCGTCCTGCACACCCTGCTCACGGCCCGCCCGCCCTGGCACGTGGTGAGCGTCACCCCGCCCCCCGACGACCCCGTACCGAACCCCGGAAACCGCCCATGACCGCACTTCTGCGCTACCAGGCCGACCTGCTGCTGCGCTCCCAGCGCTGGCTGCCGCCGGTGATCCTGTACGCCGCGTTCCTCGGGATCGGCGTGCAGAGCGGCCAGCCCGTCCTCGACTCGCTCGGCTACACGGCCGCCGGTCTGCTCCCGGTGGCCGCCTGGCTGGTGCGGATCTGTGTCACCGGCGAGCCGGACGCGGCCCGCGCCTGTGTCGCCGCCGCCCGCGGCCCCGTCCGGGCGCACCTCGCCTGTCTGCTGACCGCGCTGCTCGCGTCGGTGGCGCTCGGCGTGGTGGCGACCGTGGTGGTGACGCTGATCAGCGATCCGGCGAGCACCGGGCACCAGGTCCGCGTGCCCCTGCCGCGGGCGGGCGTGGCCGGACTGCCGGCCACGCTCACCTGCGCGCTGCTCGGCGCGGCCGTCGGCGCGCTCACCAACCGTCCGCTGTTGCGCTCCACCGGCCGCGCGGTGCCCGCGATGCTGCTGGGCGCGCTGCTGGCGGTGGTGCTCACCGGCTCCCCGGCGCAGGCCGCGGTCAGCGGCCTGGTCACCGGTTCGCGGACCGGCCGCGCACCGCTTCCGCTGCTGCCGCTGGCCGGCGCGGCCCTGCTCACGGCCGTGGCCTTCGCCGCGGCCGCCGACCGGGTCCGGGGTGTCCGGGGCGTACACGAAGGACACGAACCGGGCGAGCTTCTCGGGGTCGTTTATGGTATCCGCCCACTCGTC
>NZ_JBEPBF010000065.1:0-54184 GCF_040298985.1 Streptomyces sp. NPDC001093
GCCGCCGACAGCGGTCTGCCCGCGGCGGCGGCCCGCGCCGCGAACGGGTCGGGGCGTGACACCGACGCCTCGGGAAGCATGCTGGGCGCCGCCACGGGCTCCCGGCGCACGGTGGCCGGCTGGGCCCAGGTCGCCTCGGCGACCGGTCCGGGCGACACCGACAGCCTCGGTCTGGTGGTGCTCACCTCGCGCGCCGTGCCCACCACGACCGCCGCCGCCGACTACTCGCGCTTCGCGCTCGAGGCCGCGGGGGCGCTGGCCGGGCTCGCGCTGCTGCTCGGGCTGGTGCTGCACTTCTTCGTGCAGCGTCCGCTGCTACGGCTGTACCTGTCCGCCGGCCGCCTGGCCCGGGGCGCGACCGAGGACGGGCCGGGCGCGCTGGAGGAGCTCTTCCGGCCGGTACCGGTGCACGGCTTCGGGGAACTGGCCCGGATCGGGCGGGCACTGGAGTCACTGCGCCTGCAACTGCTCGGCGAGAGCGGCCCGCAGGAGTTCCCGGCCCGGCGCGGACCGGGCTACCGGGCGCTGGCCGTGGCCGGCGTGGTGGTGGTGGCCTGCTGGGCGGTGCCGATGATCTTCATGCTGAACCGGGCGGACACCGCGACCGCGGTTCCGGTTCCGGTCCTCGCCGACCAGCAGGCGCGCACCCAGGTCGCGGCGAACCGGATCCGGCAGTCCCTCGACCAGTCGTACACCGACCTGAGCGACGTGGCGGCGGGTCTGCCCGGCCGGAACCGCGCCGCCCAGACCGAGGTTCTGCGGCGCACCCTGGCCGACCACAAGCAGTACCGCTCGCTGTATCTCCTGGACCGCTCGGGCGGCATCACGCTGAGGGTGGGCGACACACCGCTGCGCACCCTCGTCCATGTGCCCGACGGCGGCGGGATCACCACCGTCAACACCTCGGGCCGGATCCCGGCGATCGCCGCCTACGCCCAGGTCCGCGCCGTCAGGGGCAAGGCCCCGGCGGCCGGGGTGGTCCTGTTCGGCGAGATCGACGTGAAGGCGCTCAACTCCGTGCTGGCCAGGCCGAAACTGGGCAGCGTGTGGGTGACGAACGACGAGAACAAGGTGCTGGCGGCGAGCGTGGGCTACCGCGCCTTCCAGTCGCTGCCCGACTCCGGCCTGACCCGTCTGGCCCGCGGCACCCAGGGCGCCCCGGGTACCGCCGGCACCGCGATCTCCGCGGTGCTCTCCTCGTCCTCCGGCCCGTCGGTCGACGCGGCCGCGCCGCTGGCGCAGAGCGGCCCGACGGCCCGCCTCGGCTGGCACGTGGTGACCGCGGAGCCCGCGGCGGCGCTCCAGATCCCCGCGGTGCAGGCCGAGCAGCGCACCATGCTCGCCGGGATCCTGGGCCTCAGCCTGGGCGCGGCCTGCCTGGGCTGGCTGCACGTCGTGGTGATCCGGCCGCTGCGCGCGGTCGCCGTGCTCGTCGAGCGGCTCGCCGGCGGAGACCGCCGCACCGTGCTGCACCCGGTCAACCACGACGAGATCGGCTCCGTCACCCGCGGCCTGGAGCTGATGCGCCAGGCCCTCGCGGACCGCGACCGGGCGGCCAGGTCCGGCCACGCCGCCAGGGTCTCCGGATCCGTGCGCGAGAACACCCTCCAGCGGTAAAGGACGGAATCGGCATGCTCTTCCTCTATGTCATAGTCCTGCTGTCCTGTGCCGCGCTGTGGATCGCCGGAATCCTGGAGCAGCAGCGGCACTTCGCCTCGCTGGAGCAGATACCGACGCGGGTGCTGGTCAACGGCATCCGCGGCAAGAGTTCGATCACCCGGCTGTGCGCGGGCGCGCTGCGCGGCGGCGGCCTGGTCACGGTGGCCAAGACCACCGGCACCGCGGCCCGGTTCATCCACCCGGACGCCACCGAGGAGCCGGTGTACCGCAAGTTCGGGCTGTCCAACATCGTCGAGCAGATCGGCATCGTGCGGCGCGCGGCGACCTACCGGCCGGACGCGCTGGTGATCGAGTGCATGGCGGTGATGCCCGCGCTGCAGGAGATCAACCAGGAGAAGCTGATCCGCTCCACGATCGGCGTGCTGTGCAACGTCCGCGAGGACCACCTGGAGGAGATGGGTCCGACGCTGGACGACGTCGCCCGCTCCCTCTCCCGCTCGATGCCGGTGGGCGGGGTGTGCGTGACGGCGGAGAAGGACCGCTTCCACATCCTCCAGGAGGAGGCCGACGCCCGTAACTGCAAGCTGGTCTACGCCGACCCCGAGACGGTCACGGACGAGGAGCTGCGCGGCTTCAGCTGGTTCACCTTCAAGGAGAACGTGGCGATCGCGCTCACCGTCGCCGAACTGCTCGGCATCGACCGGCAGACCGCGATGCAGGGCATGTGGGACGCGCCGCCCGACCCGGGCGTGCTGTCGGTGGAGCGCTACGTCACCCCCGAGGGCAAGCGGCTGCGGTTCGCCAACGTCTTCGCGGCCAACGACCCCGAGTCGACGCTGATGAACGTCAAGCAGCTGGAGGACCTGGGCGCGATCAGACGGCCGCTGAGCGTCGTCATCAACTGCCGCCCGGACCGGGTGGAGCGCAACGGCCAGATGGGCGCGATCGTCTCCGACCTCGCCGCCGAGACGGTGTTCCTGATCGGCCACCCGACCAAGAGCGCCCGCGACGCGATCCCGGCCGGCTTCACCGGGCGGGTGGTCGACCTCGGCGGCGACCGCCGGGACCCGGAGGAGCTGACCGCGGCGATGCTCGCGGAACTCGGCCCGGCCTCCTCGCTGGTGGCGATCGGCAACATCCACGGCCAGGGCGAGCTGTTCCTGGAATGCCTCGCCGAGCTGCCGCTGGACGAATCCGAGGACCCGCTCGACGCCGTACCCGACGGCGACGGCCTGGACCAGGAGACCATGCAGATCGCCGTGTTCCGGCCGCGGATCGCGGTGGCCCGGCCGCCCGAGCCGGAGCCGTACAGCTGGGTGGCGCCGCTGGAGACACCGGCGTACGGCTTCCACATCCCGGAACAGCGCGAACTCGCCCACCGGTTCGCCGCCCGCCAGGGCCGGCCCGACGGCGAGCGCGCCGCAGCGGACCCGCACCACTCCTACGACCCGCACCAGCCCACGAGGAACCCGTGATCCCCGCCCACCTCACCGCACAGACCGCCGCGCTCGGGATCGCCCTCGGGCTGGTCTTCTCGCTCGTCTGTTATCTGACCACCAACCTCTCCCCCGGGGGGATGATCACCCCGGGCTGGATCGCCCTCACGCTCGTCACCGACGTGCAGATGGCCGGCCTGATGGTCGGCGTCGCGGCGCTCACGTACTTCGGGACGAAACTGCTGCAGCGCACGGTGATTCTCTACGGCAAGCGGCTGTTCGCCGCCGTGGTGCTGTGTGCGGTACTGATGCAGACCACCGTGATGCTCGCCCTCAACCACGAGTTCCCCCTGCTGTACACCTCGCAGACTCTTGGCTTCATCGTCCCCGGCCTGGTCTCCTACCAGATGGTCCGCCAGCCGCTGGCGGCCACGGTCATCTCGACCACGGCGGTGACGCTGGCCACCTACGTGGTGCTGATCTCCGGTCTGCTGATCGGCGTCATGCCCACCGGCTGACCTGCCCACCGCCCTCTCACCTCGCACTTCCAGGAGGATCGGCCATGCACTCCCAACCCGTCGGCAGAGGCAGCCGCCCGACCCGCCGCGCCGTGCTCGGGACGATCGCGGGCGTGGCGGCCGCCGGAGTTGCGGGCGGGTACGCCTGGGACCAGCTCGGGCACGACAGCGGCGGTGGCGACGACCTCGGCGGTACGGCAGCCGACGGCACGGACACCGGCCCGAGCGCCCGGCCCAGCGGGCCCCACACCTTCGAGCGGCTGTCCGCCCCCGACCGCACCGTGGTCCGTGCCGCCGACGGCGGCACGCTCGCCACGTTCACCGACGGCGCCCGTACGGCCGTACTCACCGGGCCCAACCGCACCTTCAGCGAGCCGCGGACCACCGAGGCCACGGTGACCACGGACGCCTGGGTGCGGGTGCTGCCGCACGAGTGGCAGCAGGGCATGGAGAAGTCCGCCTGGTTCAAGGGCTGGTTCCGCAAGGCGCTCGGCGACACCAGCCCGGACGTCTTCGCGGTGGCCTTCGAGTACTCGAGCGCCGGGGCGCCCGACAAGCACAACGCGTCCGGCGTGCGCTACGCGGGCACCGCCCACTTCGGCCCCCGCAACGCCAAGGTCAACAACCCGCTGGACTTCGCCTACCACGACGAACAGTCCGACTTCTACGACTATCTGGGCATTGACTGGACCTTCCCGGACGGCACGCGCGTGCAGCCGGAGCAGGCCCGCTACGGCGACGTCGACTGCTCCGGCTTCCAGCGTCTGGTGTGGGGCTACCGCATGGGCATCCCCCTGCACAACACCAACACCCGGGGCACCGGCCTGCCGCGCCGCGCCTTCGCCATCGCCGCCTACGGCCCCGGCCAGATCGTGATCCCGGACACCGGCGAACAGCCCACCGACCTGGGCGCCCTGCAACCCGGCGATCTGGTCTTCTTCGCCATCATCAAGGACCGGCCGCACTTCATCGACCACTGCGGCATGTACATGGGCCTCGACGACCAGGGCAGGCACCGCTTCTACTCCAGCCGCTCCGCCGCCAACGGCCCCACCCTGGGCGACCTGTCGGGCCGCTCACTGCTGGACGGCACCGACTTCTACGCCCGCGGCTTCCGGGCGGCCCGCCGCCTGTGACCCCGCCGCCCGATGCCCCCACCGCCTGTCCCCCCGCCGCCCGGTGATCCCGCCGCCTGTGCACCACCGCCTCACCTGACCTGCTGATCCGAGGACCACTGCCATGACCGCCATCCCCGCCGTCCAGCCCACCGGCGCGCACCGAGGCCGCCGGGCGGCGAACCGCCGCTCCGGCCCGCCGGAAGACGCCCCGCGCTGGGAGCGCCCGGCGCTCGCCGCGGTGCTGGCCGTCGCCACGGTGCTGTACTCCTGGGGCATCGGGCACGCCGCGCTCCACCCCTTCTACGGTGCGGCGATACGGTCGATGGCCGACAGCTGGCGGGCCTTCTTCTTCGGCGGGCTCGACGCCAGCGGTTCCATCACCATCGACAAACTGCCCGGCGCCTTCTGGCCCGACGCCGTCTGCGTCTGGCTCTTCGGCCCGCACACCTGGGCGGCCGCCCTTCCGCAGGTCGCCGAAGGCGTGCTCACCGTATGGCTGTTGCACCGGATCGTGCGGGCCTGGGCCGGGCCCTTCGCCGCGCTGGTCGCCGCGCTGACGCTCACCCTCACCCCGGTCACCGTGGTCCTCGCCCGGGCCACCATCCCGGACACCGCGCTCACTCTGCTGCTGGTGGCGGCCGCCGGAGCGCTGCAGAAGGCGGTGCGCACCGAGCGGCTGCTGCCGCTGATCACCTGCGGGGTCTGGGTCGGGCTCGCCTTCCAGACGAAGATGCTGCAGGCGTGGCTGGTACTGCCGGTCTTCGCCGCGGTCTACCAACTCGCCGCGCCCGGAAGCCGGTTGAACCGGGCCCTGCGCGTCCTGCTGGCCGGTGCGGTCGCCCTGGTGGTCTCCTGCTCCTGGGTGCTGATCGCCTGGGTGACTCCGGCCGCCAGCCGCCCGTACCTCGACGGCACGTCCAACAACGATCCGTTCACCCTGGTCTTCGGCTACAACGGACTGAGCCGCTTCGGCAGCGACTCCACCGCGTTCGGCGCCGTCGCGGGCACCGCCGCCAGCCGCACCACCGGCAACACCGGCTGGAACATGCTGATCAACCACAGCGTCGGCCCGCAGATCGCCTGGTTCCTGCCGCTCGCCGTGCTCGCCGCGGTCCTGGGCGTCCTCTGGCGCGCCGGGCAGCCGCGAACCGACCCCCTGCGCACGGGATTCGTGATGTGGGGCGGCTGGCTGGCCGTGCACGCCCTGGTGTTCAGCAGCTCCAACGGCAACCACGCCTACTACACGGCCGTCATCGCCCCGGCACTCGCCGCGCTGACCGGCGGCGGGCTCGCGCTCTTCCGGTCGGAGTACGAGTCGGGGTCCGCGCCGGGGTCCCGGCCGGACGGCCGGCGGCACCTGGCGCTGCCCGCGGCGATCGTGCTGACGACGGCGTGGGCGCTGGTGCTCGACTGGCCGACCCGATTCGTCTCCTGGTTGCTGCCGGTCGCCGTGATGCTCGCGCTGTGCGGCGCGGTGGGCCTGTGGACCCGCGGTCCGCGGACCTCCCCGCGGATGGTCCACGGCGCCCTCGCCGCCGGTATCGCGGCCACGCTGGTCGTACCGGCCGGCTGGGCCGCCTCCAGCCTCGACCCGCTCTACGCGGGCGCCGCCACCTCGCCGATGGCCGGTCCGGTCGGCAAGGCCTACCATCCCCGACACGCTCCGCGGGGGGTGGGGCTCGACCGGCCCAGCGCCCGCGACACCGCCCTGCTCGGCTACCTCACCACGCACCGGCACGGCGAGAAGTACCTGGTCGCCACGCAGGCCGCCTACACCGCCGAGCCCCTGCTGCGCGCGAAGTCCGAGCCCATCCTCGTCATGGGCGGCTTCACCGGCAACACCCCCTTCCCCACCGCCCAGCAGCTCGGCAGTCTCGTCAGCGCCCACCAGCTGCGCTACGCGCTGCTCACCACCGCGCGCCCCACCACTGCCGCCACCACCTGGGTGAAGGCCCACTGCACCCGCATCCGGCCCGCCGCCTACGGCCGCCGCACCGGCGGCACCTTCACCCTCTACGACTGCAGCCCCCAGAGGTGAGGGGGTGCCGAGGCGCCTGCCCGTGACCGGACGCGCCGCTCAGTCCGAGTGAGGCCGGGCCAGGCCGTGGTCGTAGGCGAAGATCACCGCCTGGATGCGGTCCCGGGCGCCGATCTTGGACAGGACGCGGCCGACATGCGTCTTCACCGTGGACTCCGACAGGACGAAACGCGTGGCGATCTCACCGTTGGTCCAGCCCTTGCCGATGGCGACGAGGATCTCGCGTTCGCGGTCGGTGAGGGCACTCAGGCGCGGATCCTCGGCGGAGCCGTTGCCGCCGGGCGGCACGAGACGGGCGAACTCGTGCAGCAGGCGGCGGGTGAGCGCGGGCGCGATCACCGCGTCACCGACGGCCACCGCGCGGATGCCGGCGAGGAGTTCCTCGGGGCGGGCGTCCTTGAGGAGGAAGCCGCTGGCTCCGGCGCGCAGGGCCGCGTGGACGTACTCGTCGAGGTCGAAGGTGGTCAGGACGAGGACGCGGGAACGGTCGCCGGCGGCGACGATACGGCGCGTGGCCTCGATGCCGTCCATGCCGGGCATGCGTACGTCCATGAGGACGACGTCCGGGCGCAGTTCGGCGGCCTTGCGCACGGCCTCGGCTCCGTGTGCGGCCTCCCCGACCACCTCCGTCTCGGGTACGGAGTCCAGAAGCATGCGAAAGCCGTACCGCTGCAGCGGCTGGTCGTCCACGAGGAGCACGGTGGTCACCGGGCACCGCCCCGGGGAGCGAGGTCGAGGGCGGCGCGCACCGTCCATCCCGGGCCCGCGGGACCCGCGCTGACGTGTCCGCCGTAGAGAGCCGCTCGTTCGCGCATGCCCACCAGACCGTGTCCTTCCTCGTTCGCCGTGCCGGGACGCTTCTCCGGTGCGGGTGGCCCGGAGTCCTGGACGGTGATGGTCAGCCGTGCGTCCTCCACGACGATCGCCAGGTTCGCACGGGCGCCCGCGCCGGCGTGTTTGAGGGTGTTCGTCAGGGCCTCCTGCACGATGCGGTAGACCGTGAGCTGCACCCCGCTGTCGAGGGCGTCGACGTCACCGGCCGTACGGTAGACGACCTCCAGGCCGGCCGCGCGCACCCCCTCGCACAGCGCGTCGATGTCCGTGAGCCCGGGCTGCGGGCTCAGTTCGGGCTCGCCCCGCGGGCCGTCCGCCTCACGCAGCACGCCGAGCACCCGCCGCAGTTCGCTCAGGGCCTGGCGACCGGTGTCGCCGATGAGGTGCAGGGCCTCCTTTCCCCGCTCCGGGGCGGCGGCGGTGGCGTAGGCGCCCGCGTCGGCGAGGGTGATGATGACGGACAGGTTGTGGCCGACGATGTCGTGCATCTCGCGGGCCACCCGCGTCCGCTCGGCCGCGACGGCGAGCCGGCCCCGCTGGTCGCGTTCGATCTCCAGGCGGGCCGCGCGGTCCCGCAGCCCGGCCAGCTGAGCCCGCCGGATACGGATCATCAGGCCGAGCGCGAGGGCCGCGGTCGCCGTGCTGAGCAGGAAGAAGAGCGCGTCCCAGACCGACACCGCCGCCGAGACGCGCGCCGCGACCAGGCCCAGCGCACCCGCCATGACCGCACAGGCCCAGGGCAGCTGCCGTAGCCGCCCGTGCAGGGCCAGGCTGTAGAGGGCGATGAACAGGGCGACGTCCGCGCGGAGCACGGCGCCGAGGGACCACTGGACGACGAACACGGCCGTGACGGCGCCGAAGGCCATGGCGGGCGCCCGCCGCCGCCACAGCAGCGGCAGCACCAGCCCGGCCTGCAGGACCAGCATGCCGAGCGTGGGCAGCCTGGTGAACGCGAGACGCAGGCGGCGCGGGCCGTCGCCGTCCCCATGGACCCCGTGCAGCAGGTCCGGCAGGCAGAACATCAGGAAGACCAGCACCACCACCGCGGTGTCCAGCACCCAGGGACGGTCCTGGTCGGCGTGCCGGAGCCGCTGGCCGGCCCGGCCGAGCCGGGCGACCAGCGGCCCCATCCCGCTGAGATCATCGGTGGTCACGGAATTCACCCGTCCATGATGCGGGTGCCGTCACCCGGAGGTCGCTCAGACGTCGCTGCGCAGCATCCGGTACGCCGCCCCGGCCAGCGCCAGTGCCGTCCAGCCGAGGAAGACCAGGAGCCCGGCGGAGGGCGACAGGGTGGTGGAGTCGTGGGTCAGCGCGAAGATCGACTCGCCCGCGTGGCTCGGCAGGTAGGGGTCGATGTCGCCCTGCCACGAGGTGGGCAGCAGGGAGACCAGTCCGGGCACCAGCATGAGGGCCGCGACCAGCACCGAGATGCCGCCCGCGACGGACCGCAGCAGCGCCCCGAGGGCGGTGCCGATCACGCCGACCAGGCCGAGGTAGAGCCCGGCGCCCAGCAGGCTGCGTACGACGCCGGCGTGGCCGAGGCCCAGGGCGGCGGGCGTGCCGGACACGATCCGGCTGCCGACGAGGAAGGCGACGAACGCGCCGACGGTCGCGACCACCAGGGCCACCAGTCCGTACACCGCCGCCTTGGACCACAGCACGGGCAGCCGGCGCGGTACGGCCGCGAGGGTCGAGCGGATCATGCCGGTGGAGTACTCGCCCGCCGTGACCAGCACGCCGAGCACGCCGAGGGCGAGCTGGGCGAAGTTCGTGCCGAAGAGGGACAGGCTCACGGCCGTCGCGGTGGCGAAGTCGCGGTCCATGTGCCGGCCGGAGTCGAGGTTGGACTTGTAGTGGCTCGCGGCGATGACGCCGAAGGCCACGAGGAACAGCAGGCCCAGACCGAGGGTGATCCAGGTGGACCGCAGGGACCAGAGCTTGGCCCACTCCGAGGCCAGCACGCGCCGTCCGGTCACCCGGTAGGCGGGGCGGGCCGGAGCCTGAGTGGCGGCCTCGGGGGTCTCGGGTGTCGCCGTGAGGGTGCTCATGCCGCGCTCCCGGAGGTGGTGTCGGTGCCGGTCGTGGAGCCGTGGTACTCCACGGCGTCCCGGGTCAGTTCCATGAATGCCTCCTCCAGCGACACCGCCTTCGTGGTCAGCTCGAACAGCGGGATCCCGTGCTCGGCCGCCTTCAGCCCGATCTCACGGGCGCTCATCCCGGTGACCTGCAGCTCCTCGGTGCCGACGCGGCCGGTGATGTCCACACCGGGCCCGGCCAGCACGTCCCGCAGCCGTGCCGGATCCTGTGTGGCGACCTTCACGGTGTCGCCGCCCGCCTCGCGGACCAGGTCCCGTACGGTCGTGTCGGCCAGCAGCCGTCCCCGGCCGACGATGATCAGGTGGTCCGCCACCAGGGCGACCTCGCTCATCAGGTGCGAGGAGACGAACACCGTGCGCCCCTCGGCCGCGAGGGAGGTGAGCAGGTTCCGGATCCAGAGGACGCCCTCGGGGTCCAGCCCGTTGACGGGCTCGTCCAGCATCACCGTCTGCGGATCGCCCAGCAGCGCGGCCGCGATGCCGAGCCGCTGCCCCATGCCGAGGGAGAAGGCACCGGCCCGCTTCTTCGCGACGCTGCCCAGACCGGCGAGCTCGACGACCTCGTCCACCCGGCGGCGCGGAATGCCGTGGGTCAGCGCGAGCGCACGGAGGTGGTTGTAGGCCGAGCGGCCCGGGTGGATCGACTTCGCCTCCAGGAGCGCCCCGACCTCCTGCAGCGGCGCCTGGTGGCGGGCGTAGCGGTGGCCGTTCACCGTGACGGAGCCGCTCGTCGGCGCGTCGAGTCCGACGATCATGCGCATCGTCGTGGACTTGCCCGCCCCGTTGGGGCCGAGGAATCCGGTCACCGTACCCGGCTTCACGGTGAAGTCCAGACCGTCGACGGCTGTCTTCTCCCCGTACCTCTTGGTGAGCTGCTGGGCCTCGATCATTCGCGTTCTCTCTCTCGCGGACTGCGGCGCCCGGCACGGCCGACGCCTCCTCCGCCACGCTAGGTCCGCGATCTGCCGGATCCGGTGGTACCGGGGACCGAAAACCGCCGGGCAGGTGGTACCGGGGTACTACGGCGGATCGCGGCCGCCCGTCATCAGGGCCGGCCCCAGGTGCGGTATGCCTCAGCGGTCCTCACGTGGCCGCCGCGGTCGTCGAGGCGTCCGGCTGCCGGACGAGGGCGGTGGGCAGGGCGACGTACGCCGTGACGCCCGAGCCCTCCGTGGGACGCAGTTCGACATGGGCCCCGAGGCGGCCGGCGAGGGCGCCGACGACGTGGTGGCCGAGGAACCGGGTGGGCGCGGCGAGCAGGGACCCGGCCCTGCCGGACAGCACGGCGTTGGCCTGGGACATGCGCTCTGCCGTCATTCCGATTCCGCGGTCGACCACCGCGAGGCAGTACTCGCCGCCGTCCCGCCAG
The DNA here is from genome assembly GCF_040298985.1 of Streptomyces sp. NPDC001093. NCBI lineage: Bacteria > Bacillati > Actinomycetota > Actinomycetes > Kitasatosporales > Streptomycetaceae > Streptomyces > Streptomyces sp. NPDC001093. The sequence goes on from NZ_JBEPBF010000065.1 coordinate 11,033, forward strand.
CCGTACACCGCGACGGGCTGCTGCGGCGGACTGAACATCAGCGCGTTCTCCACCAACTCGGCCAGCAGGTGGGAGAGTTCGGCGACACAGTGCCCCCGGACGCGGCACGGCTCGATGTCGGTCACGGCGACCCGCTGGTACTGCTCCACCTCGGAGACGGCCGACTGCACCACCTCGGTGACCGTGACCGTGCCGGGCCGGCGGCGGGCCGGGGGCTCCTCGCCGGCCAGGACGAGCAGGGACTCGGCGTTGCGGCGCATGCGCGTCGCCAGATGGTCGAGCTCGAAGAGTTCGGCGAGGGCGTCCGGGTCGAGCTCCTGGCTCTCCAGGGTGGTGATCAGCCCGAGCTGCCGGCCGAGGAGCGCCTGGTTGCGGCGGCCGAGACTGGCCAGCGACTCGGTGCTGTTGCGGCGCAGGACGGCCTGCTCGGCGGCGAGGCCCACGGCGGTGCGCTCGACATTGCGCAGAGCGGCGACCAGCCGGGTGATCTCCCGTGCGGTGCCGGGGACTTCGGCCGCCTCGGGCTCCGCGGGCAGCGGGGTGCCGGGGTCGGCCTCCTGGATGTGCCTGACCACCTCCGGCAGCCTGGTGCCCGCGACCGCGTCCGCCTCGTCGGCCAGGGCGCCCAGGGGACGGGTGATGGAGCGGGCCGAGAACACCGCGAGCGCAGGCCACGGCGAGGATCAGCGCGCCCAGCGCCAGGAAGCCGGCGAGTTCCCGGGTGGCCGCGCCGCCGACCTGGTCGGCCCGTGCCCGTACGTCGTCACCGACCTGTTTCCGCACGCCGTGCAGAGCGTCGACGAGCGTCGTCATGTCGGCCCACCAGCGGGTGGGGTCGACGCCGAGGTGCGAGCCGTCGGCGCCCGCCTCGGCCTTGGCCTCGTACCCGGTGACGCGGCGGGCGGCCGGCGTTGCGAAGGCGCGGTCGAGGGACGACTGCTCGGCGCCGTCGGCGAGTTGGCGGTACTGGCCGAGGGCGGCGACCCGGGTGGCGCGGATGTCGGTGAAGTCGAGGTACTCCCCGGCACGGAACCGCCGGGCCGCGAACACGCCGTTCAGGGAGCCGCGTTCGAGGGCCACCGCCTCCGTGGCACGCGCCAGTGCCTGCAGCACCTGCACGCCCTGCGCGATACGGCGGTCGCCGTCGGGCGCGCCAGCGCCCTCGGCGTCGATCAGCGCGGTGACGGCCCCGGTGTAGAAGCGCAGGGTGGCGGTGCGGTCGGCCGTGCCGGTGTCGACGGCGGTACGGGTCGCGACGAGGCCGGCGAGCGGGAGCTGGGCCCGGCGTAAGGCGGAGGCCGCGGCCCCGGGCAGACCGTCGCTCTCCGCCGCGAGCGCCACCCTCAGGGACGTACGCGCGTCGTCGGTGCGCGCCCGCTGCGCGCGCACCTCGTCCCGGTACTGCTCGGCGCCGCTCAACAGGCCGTTGGTGAGACCCCGTTCGCGCTGGAGCTCTCGGACGAGGTCCTGCTCCCGCAGCAGGACGCCGACCCGGGACTCCGTGGCCCGCGCGGCGGAGAAGTCGTGGGCGCGGTCGGCGACGCCCAGCCCGGCGAGGGCGAGGAGCAGACAGGTGGGTACGGCGAGGACGATCGCCATACGGCCGCGGATGGAGCCCCAGCCGGGCATGCGGACGAAGTGGTCGGGTCTGCGGATTCGGTTCCCCCTCATGCACCGCGAGGCTGGAGGGAGCCCGCCCGGCGCCTCGTTTCCCGCTCGTAAGACATCGATTCACAGGTGCTCACCCGACGCCCGCAACGGCGGTGAGAGGGGTTGGCAAAGGCCCCGGACCGGTCACGGTCCGGGGCCTTCGCATCCACTACACACGTGAGGACAACTGGCCGCCGGCGGCCAGGCGGGCGGCGGGCCGGTGGCCCGGGCGCCGATACCCCGTTCGGTGAGCTGGGTGACCGGCTAGCACTTGGTGATCTGCGCGCCCGGATTTCCCTCGCCGTTCAGCAAGTTGCCGAGCACGCCGTTGGCGATGCCCACCTCACCCAGGATGTCGATGCACTCGCCGCGAGGCATGACCGCACCTTGGGCGGTGGCGGCGGTGGCTGCGGTGGTGGCGGCGCCGGTGGCTATGAAGCTCACGCTAGCGACAACCGCGGCCGCGACAGCGGCCTTGGAGAGCTTGCGCATGTGTCCTCCTTGGGTCGAGTGGAGCGCACCGAAAGATCCATAAAGCGCTCATTTCGGAGGCTAATCCGGTATGCACCACGGCGCTCATCGGCAGCGCCATCCGGAGTCCCCCGGGCTCACCCGGTCGTGTCGTACGGCTCCCCTGGCGTCAGGCCCGGCTCCGGTCCCCGCGCGGCGTCCTTCCACACCGTGTGGAAAGCCAGCCGCAGGCAGCCCGCCAGGGCCGGGTGTTCGATGAAGAGCGTGGTGGTGGAGCCGGCGCCGGCCACCGGGTCGGGCATGTCGCACAGGACGAGGGAGGCGTCGGCGATGACGAGTTTCAGGGGCAGTTCGGGGGCGAAACGGGCCTCCTCGCCCGCCGCGGCGAAGCGCCGTACGTGGTCCACCTGCTCGGGGTCGTCCAGGGCGTCGTCGAGGTAGATCGCGCGGACGGTGCCGCCCGAGCGGTGCAGCCGGTGGACCACCGCCAGGCCGTCCGCGTTCTCGGTCGGGGCGACGAAGGGCGGTTTGCAGAAGGTGAGCAGTTCGTGCCGCGCCTGCCGCTGGATGTCGGCGAAGCGTTCGGAGATCGCCTTGGGATCGCGCAGGATCTCGATGTAGTCCAGCGGGTCGGTGTGGTCCCGGCCCTGGGACCACAGGGGTTGGAGGAGGCCCGCCAGGTCCTGGGAGACCCGCTCCAGCCGGTCGACGGTCTCCCGCTGCGCGGCCATCAGGCGGGCCAGGGCCAGCTCGGGCGTGACGGCGGAGTAGGTCGCCACCCGCCCGGGGTGGGTGGTGGCCAGCTGGCGCCGTACGAGGGCGTCCAGCACGTCGTACACGCGCTGGCGCGGCACGTCGGCCTCCCGGGCCACCTCGGCGGCCGTGTAAGAACCACGCCTGATGAGGGTCAGGTAGACCCGCGCCTCGTAGCGGGCCAGGCCCAGCGACATCAGGTCGTTGATGGTTCCCTCTTCAAGCTCCATGGCTGCACAACGTACCGGGCGATGCCGAGGGTTGAGACCAAGGTTTTTACCAACTGGCTCTGTTCTCTTCGGCAAATTGTCCATAGCCTCATGTGTAGCCACCACTGACCAGGGTGGCAGCATCAGCAGGATGCCCGACTCGACTCCGCCCGGCCACCCCCCAACGGAAAGCGCTTGTCATGCTCATGGCATCACAGGCCTTCCGGCCGCCGGAGTGGAGCCACCCATCCCCCCACGGAGGGCAGTTCATTGCGTTCTCACCGCAGAAGGACCCTGATACGCCGCGGCGCGCCCGCGCTCCTGTCCGCAGCGGCTCTGATCACCGGCGGCCTCGCCGTAGCCGCACAGTCGTCGGCCTTCGCCACGACGACCACCGCATCGGCCGCGACCACCACGGCCTCCACGGTGCACACCCGCCCGCTGTGTTCGCAGCCCACCAAGCCCGGATACATGGCCTGCCAGGCGGTCGTCCGCACCGACCTCACGCCGCAGAAGTCCCTCGGCCGCCACGACACCCCCAAGGGCTTCGGACCGGCCGACCTCCAGGCCGCCTACAACCTGCCCAAGGACGGCGGCAAGGGCGCCACCGTCGCCATCGTCGACGCCAACGACGACCCGAACGCCGAGAAGGACCTGGCGGCCTACCGGTCCCAGTACGGCCTGCCGGAGTGCAGCACGAGCAACGGCTGCTTCAAGAAGACCGACCAGGACGGCGGCACCAACTACCCCGCGCCCGACGCCGGTTGGGCCGGCGAGATCTCCCTCGACGTCGACATGGTCAGCGCGGCCTGCCCGCAGTGCCACATCCTGCTCGTCGAGGCCAAGTCCGCGAACATGGACGACCTCGGCGCGGCCGTGAACCAGGCCGTCAAGCAGGGCGCCAAGTACGTCTCCAACAGCTACGGCGGCGGAGAGGAGGCCGCCGACACCCAGGCGGACGACAAGTACTTCAAGCACCCCGGCGTCGCCATCACCGTCAGCTCCGGTGACAGCGGCTACGGCACCGAGTACCCGGCCGCCTCGCAGTACGTGACGGCCGTCGGCGGCACCTCGCTCAAGAAGGACAGCAGCACCCGCGGCTGGTCCGAGTCGGTGTGGGGCACGTCCGCCGGCGGCGAGGGAGCGGGCTCGGGCTGCTCGCAGTTCGACGCCAAGCCGTCCTGGCAGAAGGACACCGACTGCGCCAAGCGCTCCGTCGCCGACGTCGCCGCCGTCGCCGACCCGGCCACCGGTCTCGCCGTCTACGACACCTACCAGGCCAGCGGCTGGAACGTGTACGGCGGCACCAGTGCCTCCTCACCGTTCATCGCCGGCGTCTACGCCCTCGCGGGCGCCCCGGGCACCGGTGACGTCCCGGCGTCCTACCCCTACGCCCACCCGGACAAGCTGAACGACGTCACCGACGGCTCCAACGGGTCCTGCGGCAACTACCTCTGCAAGGCGGGCAAGGGCTACGACGGCCCGACGGGGCTGGGCACCCCGAACGGCGTGGCCGCCTTCACCAAGTAACACACGAAGAACCGCACTCTCCGCTTCGCCCCGCCGGCCGTCCGGCGGGGCGAAGTGCTGTGCGCCGCCGCCCCACTTCGGCTAGAGCAGGTGGCCGTGATGACGCTCGCGCCACGTCGGCTTGCCCACGCCGAGCACGAGCACCTGCTTCACGCCGAGCCGCGCACCCGCCTTCACCGACTGGGTGTTCACGTCCCAGTTCGACGCCACCAGCACCACCACATGGTTACCGTCGTCCGCCCGCAGCTCGATCCGGCTCTTGGCCACACCGAGCCTCTCCAGCTGGTCCTCGGCCTTCGCGGCGTTCTTCCCGACCAGATCGGGCATCGTCACCGGGCCTGTCGCGACCGGCGTGGGCGCGCCCTTCCCGAACGTGCCGCACCCGGCCAGCGCCGGCACCACCGCGAGCATGAGCGCCGCGCCGCAGATGTACTTCCTCAAGTTCTACTCCCGGGCCTCGCAGTTCCGCCCCTGCGGTCTCGCCTACGTACGAAGATCCTAGGCAGCACAAGCAGCCTTCGGCGGCGGCCGTCCGGCTACCGGGCAGCGGGCATATTGCCGTCGCGCCAGTCGTTCACACGCTTTCGGATGCCGGCGGCCCGAGTGGTTCGACCGTTACTCCGCCCGGCCGGAGGAGACGCGCTTCCCCTCCCGCTGGGCGGCCCGCATGGCTCAAGGGGATCAGGTCGGCGCCGACGGGATCGGATGGCGGAGGCAGTCTGGGCCCCAGAATCGCCCGAGGGCCTGCGGGTCCTTCCCGCCCTTCGCAGCACTCCGGCCTGCTGGATGGATCCAGCAGGCCGAAGGACTCTCCCAACAGCGTCGGAGTCTGAACCGCCCCGGCTCGGGCTCTGCTCGTGCGAGCGGGGCGCGCTAAGTGAGACGTGCCGCCACCAGCGCGAGCCAGCCGCTCACGCCATACTCGCCCGGTGCCTCGATCTCCATGCCCAGCTCGGCGGCACCGACGGCGTACTCGCTCTCGTCGAGCCCGAGGGCCAGCAGTTCCCGGATCTCCCCCACCAGCTGCGCGACGAGCTGCCGGTCGGTCGTCGTGGCGTAGTCGTCCACCGCCGCGTCGTGCCCGTCGAACTCGTCGGGCATGTCCTGGGAGAACCAGCCGCCGAGGAACTGCCCGAGCTCGGGGAACCTGGCATGCCACTCCCAGTGCGTGTCCGGCTTCGCCGGAGCCGGGACCTGCCCCTCCTCGACGCTGCCCCGGATGTGGTCGGCGAGCAGCGTCAGCCAGTCCAGGATCTCCGCGTCGGCCAGACCCACGTCCGGCAGGGCGTAGAACTCGCCGAGCCGGACCCTCAGCCGCCCCGGCGGGGTGCGCGCGTACTCCCGCAGCTGCGTCTCGGCTGCGGCGAGCGCCCAGGGGCGGGTGTGCCAGGTATGCCGCAGATACGCGGTGAGGGCTGCGCTCGGCTCCTCCTCGGTGTCGTCGGCCGGCTGGCCGATGTAGGCGCGCAGGACCTGGTCCAGCTCGCCGTATCTGCGGTCGTGTTCAAGGGGGGTCAGCGCCACGGTCGGACCACTGCCTTCACAGGTAGACGGGGAAGCTGGCGTGCACGGCGAACCCGTGCGCGGCGGACGGCTCGCGGCGCAGCACGACCCGGGCGGCCCGTACGTCGACGGCTCCGCGCCCAGCCAGCATCATGGCCTGCAGCAGTACCCTGCCGACGGGCTCCTCCCGGGACGGCCAGGCCGCCTCGATCGTCAGCCGCCGCCGGGTGGACTGGGCCAGCCAGCGGTGGATGACCTGTTCGTTGCGGGTGACCACGTGCTGGGTCGCCCACTGGGCGGTTTCCCGGTCGGGGTAGGTGGCGGTGCGGGTGCGCACGGGGGCTTCTCCCTGGTATGCAGTACGGAGGATCTGGGCAGGCGGCGGATCGCATCACATCAGCGGAATGACCAGACCATCCCGACTTCCGTCTCCGACACGAGTACCAGGCCGAAGTCGAAGGTGCGCACGGAAAAGGAGCGCCAACGAGAAACCCGCTGGTAGTAGTCGCGGATATCGCTGCCGCGCCCGGTGTTCGCATAGAAGTGCGAGCCTTCAGGGAAGCGCGACAGAATGACGCGGGCGTTCGCTTCAAGGGCCTCCCTGCGCTCCTCAAAATCCGGTTCCTCTGTGACATCGATCCAGGGCGTGGACAGGGCCACGAGGAACCGTACGGCTTGAGAACGCGGGATCTCATACAGATAGGGCTTCCAGGCGTCCGCCGTCGCGACAGCCTCCGGAGGCATGACGAAGGGATAGGACGGTTCGTCGAGCCTTTCGAGTTCTCCCTCCCAATGGTCCACCGTGCGCCAGCCGCGAGCGTCGCGGGTGTCACCGCGCATCAGGGTGGCCAGGTCGAGCACCCAGTTCTCGTGCTCCCTGCTCGTCACCTTGGCAATGGTCGCCCTACGCTCGTACATGCCGATCGCATCGGCCCACGTCTGCTCGTCGAGTTCGCCCACGGCTATCTCCTCACTCATCATTTGGGCATGGACGTATAAACGACGAACGGCGGATTCAGGCTCGGTTCGTACTTGAGTACTGTCGAGACCCCGTGGGCGTCCTTCGGCGGCGTCACACAGTTATTCACCACTGCCGCCGTACGCCCCGTCACGACTGGAATCGCGTGATTCCCCGTGTCGACCGCTCCCACCGAGAATTCCTCTGTTTCACCCGGACCCGGAGGCCCTTTAAGCCATTTGTCGATCTCTGCCGAATTACATCGGATATTGTACTGCGTGTAATTCTGCGCCGATTCCAGATCGGTGAAGCTGGAAGCCGCCGGAATGTCCGGCACACCCATTCCGCTCGCCTGGTCCCGCAACCGCTGCGTCAGCTGCATATCCGTCAGACCGACATGCTTGTCGATACTGTGCCCACCATATAGCTCCTCCTCGGTCGCAAGATCGAGGCTGTACTTGTACGGAATCGGACTCTCCGGCCGCTGCCAGCTGTGTTCCTTCTTGAAGTCGTTGAGGGAGCGCGCTCCGTACCCCTCCGCGCGGGCCTCCTCCGCCACGAACGTGGGCACACTGAGCAGTGCCTCGTCCAGCTCGGCCTCCAGCGCCCCCAGCTTGGTGGCGGCGTCGCTGAAGGCCTGGTGGTACTTCTCGACCGCCGCGTTCGCGGCCCCCTCGTCCATGTGCGAGCGGAACTTCAGGACGATCTCGCCGAACACCATGGTCGCCGCGAGCCGCGTCAGTTCGCCCGGGTCGAGGTCGTCGGCCAGGTCCTTGGCCGTGGCTTTCGCCGCCTCTTTACCCAGCCGGGTGGTGGTCTCCCTGGTCGTGACCGCCACCCCGGCCAACGAGTCGAGCTCTTTCTGCACGGCGGTCGCCGTCTCTTGGAGGATGTCGATGATGGGACGCCGCTTCGCGGGCACGACCTTGCGGTCCGTCTTCCAGCTACGACCGATGGAGATGCGCTGCATCTGCTTGTCGTAGGTCCTGCCCCATTCGGTGGTGCCCCAGATGGTCTGGCAGAAGGCCTTCATGGCGCCCTGCCACTCGTCGTTGCCCTTGTTGTTGCTGATGAACTTGATGGCACCGTTGAATTCGTCGGACGCGCCCTTGGCGGCCTTCGCGGCCGCACCCCAGGCGGTGGCCATGTCCTTGAACTCCTCGTCCCGGCACCCAGGCGTGATCTCGTGCATCTTGCCGAGCCGGAGGCCGTGCTCGATGGCCGGCCGGATCACATCGGCGAGGAAGTCCGGGATCTCGCCGAGGATACCGGCGATCTCCGAGGAGTCCGCGTCCTTGCCCGTACCGGACCACTTGATGTCGTTGACCGGGCCGTACTTGGGCGGCTTCTCGATGACGACCGGGGGCGCGTTCGGGGGCGTCGGGGGGCCCTGCATCCTGCGGGCCTGCCAGTCGGCCTGGCGGTACTTGTTCGCCGTGTCCGTGAGACCGACGGCGACTCCGCCCACGCTGACCACACTCTTCGCCCAGAGCTGGAGGAACTTCTCGTTGATGGTCTTGTACGCCGCCGCGAAGGCGTCCGCGCCCCAGCCGGCGCCCGCCGACTGGCTGTACTGGTTCAGCACTTCGACCAGCGCCGTGGCGCCCTTGTCGTAGTCGAACTGCCCGTCACGCACCACGAGGGCGGTGTAGTACAGGTGCGGCGGCTGTACGTCGAATCCGCCGCCGCTCGTCTTGGGCGAGCGGGTCCGGGCCTCGGCCCGCTCCTTGCTGCGCTCCTCGTCGGTGGGCCGCCGCTCGGCCATCAGGCGCCGCCCCATCCCCGCAGCACCGCGCGGTGCGCGGCCGCGTACCCGCGATGGCCACTGGTCACGACCTCGTGCAGCCACTTGTGGGCCGCCTGCAGGTCCCTCGCCGAGGTGTCCCATTTGTCGAGCTCGCGGAGGAACACCTCTCGGGCCTCGCCCTGCCAGGACGCGACGACCGGCACGAGGCGCGTGTAGAGGTCGTCCAGTTGTCCGTTGAGCTGCTTGAGGATGTCGTCGAGCTCGACGGTCAGATGTTCCAACGTGCCGAACGAGACCGCTATGTACTCGTCTTCGCCGCTGCCGCCCTGCATGCTGCATTCCCCCGTTCCGGACGGCGGCATCGCCGCGCCGCCGTCCTCGATCACGTCGTTCGCTGACTACGGCTGGTGTCACAGCTGGTCGAGGCCGCTGCGCGGGCGCGTCGGCGGCGCCTCGGCAGGCGTGGACAGCTTGTCCGCCTCGCCCTCGACGTCGACCTTGACGGCACGCATGCGCGCCAGGACGTCGAGCTCCGTCTCGGTGAACCCGTCCCGGCTCAGCCGCACGGCCTCCTCGAGGTTCTTCATGACCTCGCGGATCCGGACGGCGTCCTCGGCGACCGAGCGGTGGAGCTTGCGGTACTCGACCGCCGCGGGCCCCTGCCAGCCCTCCTCGATCTCGTCGACGAGCCCGTCCATGCGCTCGACCTGCCGGGTCAGGTGCGCCTGCATGGTGTGGAGGTCGTCGGCCAGTTTGGTCAGATCCTCGTGCTTGGCCGCCAGGTCCTTCTTCCGGCCCACCACGCCCCCCGTTCCGCTCAGCCTCGGCTGCCTGCTACGTCTCCCGAGCCCCCAATCTAATCGAAGGCGGGTTCGAAAGGTGCAAGATTCACAGATCGGTCAGGGGCTCCAAACTCCCTGTCCCACAACAGCGTTGACATGCCTCCAAGAGCGCCGCGCCGGCGAAACGGAATGCTTCCACACCCCGGCGGGCACTTCTCTGTAACAGGCATCACCTGTGGCGAGAGCAACCGTGCTCCCTCTGTCCGGAGCCACGATCGCATTGTCCAAGGGTCCCGCCGAGCCTCGTCGTAGGCAAAGACGTGATGCGGGTTGGTGTACGTCCCGACGTTCTCGATGTGCATCGCACCACCAGGAAGCGCCCACTTGTCGTTGTCGCGCCGACGCTGAAGCAGGATGCGCCCGGCATCGTCGACGACGGCGGACGCCGCCGGCACCAGGCTGCCGGCGACGGAGGCGTTCGGGTCGTCCTCGAAGTCACGCCTGGCCGTGGCCTTCTCCTTCCCGCACCGGAGTGCCCCTTTTCCGGGTCTTCGAGGCTGAACGGTGCGTGCGCCGCGGGCCGCACGGCCGGGCCGACAGGCCAGGTCGGCGATTGGCGGATTTGGGCCAGCCCCGACGGCTCCGACCAGGTCTCACTGGGGTGCCGTCGTCCTGGGGGCATCGCGACGTCAGCGCTTGTCCACCACGTACACGCCCATGCCCGTCACCGTCTCCACGAGCCCTCGTCCTTCAGCACCTTCACGGCCTTGCGCAAGGTGTCGCGCGCTACGCCGAATTCGGCTTCCAGTGCCACAAGGCTTGGGATGCGGCGGCCGGGCGGGATGCTGCCGTTCTCGATGCGGGCGCGCAGAATCTCGGCAATCTGGCGGTACGGCGGGACTGGCCCTTCCCGGTCAATACTCATGATCGAGACACGGTAGTACACCTCCTCCAGGCTGCGGAAAGGCAAGCGCCCCGGCGAGGTTGTGGGACCTCCCGGGGCATGGCCACCAACTTCAAGGGAGTTGATGACAGTGAGCATTATCCACGCGTTACTGCGGTGGGTACTGGGCGTGTTCGTCCCCGGTACGGCACGCGCCGTACCGAGTGCAAGCCCGCCCTCGTGCCGGGCCCGGCGCGCAGGCCCGAGCCGTCCCGTACCCCTACCCCATGCCCCCCGGCCCACCGCTCCCCGTACGGACTGGTCACGCCGCTCGACGGCAGTGCGAACGCGGTCGTCCGCCCGTACCTCCACGAAAGCGAGCGCGAACAGGCAAGGCAGAGTCGGCGGCGACTGGCCCTGGTCCTGGCAGCCGACTTCGGCATCGACCTCGACCAGCACGTGATCGGCGCCGAGGCGGTGGCGTGATGGGGGCAACTGTGAAGCGGCCACAGGGCACAGGGAGCAAAGCGGCTACGTCGTGGCTGTCGGCTGAGTGCGCGCTCGCCCTCCGACCCGGCTACGAGGACCTCCACGGCGCCTGCCGCCAGTCGGCGGACGTACCACTACCCGGCGGCCTGAGCCTGCTGCTGATGCGTCGCTGCCCCTGCGCCTGCCACGCGCCGATTGCGGGAGGCGCGCGGTGAACGCCGGAAGCGCTGTCCTCGCTGCCGCACTGCACGGAACTGAGCAGACTCTCGCCCTGTGGCCCGCTCCCACGCCCTGTCATCGGGGTGGGACGGCATGCGGGGTGTCGCCCACCCCGTAGTCGGGCAGCGGCTGTCGTCATCAGTTCGGCCGACCCTGCCTGGCTGTGTCAGTTTCCGAGGGAGTCGTTTCGGAGCGACTTCGGGGGTCATTCTGGGGCGGGCAATCGTGATCAATGTCAGTGACCTTCGGTTCTTGCTGCCGTGAGTGAGGCTCTTGACCCTCACGTGGCGTCAGGCTGCAGAGTCGGTGCCGTGGAGGATCACTGGACCGTGGGACGCGTGGCCGAGCTGGCCGGCGTGAGCGTCCGCACGCTGCATCACTATGACGAGATCGGGCTCGTTCGGCCGTCGGCGCGGACCGCGGCCGGGTACCGGGCCTATTCGGCGGACGACGTGGAGCGGCTGCGGGAGGTGCTGGCCTATCGGCGGCTGGGCTTCGGGCTGCGGGAGATTGCGGAACTGGTCGGCGACCCGTCCACCGACACGGTCGCGCATCTGCGCCGGCTTCGCGGCCTGCTGCTGGAGCGGCGTGATCGCGCTGACGCCATGGTGGCGGCTATCGACAGGGAACTTGAGGCACGGGCGAAGGGGCTGAAGGTGACACCGGAGGAGCAGCTGGAGGTGCTCGGTGCACGGCTGTACGACGCGATCGGCGGCGCTTACACCGCGACACGGCGTACCGAGCCGCGAATCGCCGCGCAGATCTGGGACGCGCTCGGGGACGCGCAGACGGTGCTGAACGTCGGTGCAGGCACCGGCTCCTACGAGCCTGCCGATCGCGACGTGACCGCGGTGGAGCCATCGGCGGTCATGCGGGGTCAGCGGCCTGCCGGATCGGCGCCGTGCGTGGCCGCCGCCGCGGAGAGCCTGCCGTTCGAGGACCAGTCCTTCGACGTCGCGATGGCGGTCTCGACCGTGCACCACTGGGGGGACCCGATAGCGGGGCTGCGCGAGATGCGGCGCGTGGCCCGCCGCGTGGTGGTGCTCACGTTCGACACCGACGAGCCCGGATGGCAGGACCGGTTCTGGCTTACCCGCGACTACCTGCCCGAGTTCGCCGCCGTCCTCGCAGAATTTCCCTCGCTTGCTGGGATGGCTGACTCGATCGGCGCCCGCGTGGAGCCGGTACCCATCCCGTGGGACTGCGCTGACGGCCTGTTCGAGGCGTACTGGCGTAGGCCGGGGGCGTATCTGGAGGATCATGTGCGCCGTGCGACGTCAGTGTGGACGAGGGTCGGGCCGGAGGCCGAGCAGCGGGCGGTGCAGAGCCTCAGCGACGACCTCGACTCCGGCCGGTGGGCCAAGCGCAACAGCGACCTCGTCGACCTCGACGCGGCAGATCTCGGCCTCCGCCTGCTCATAGCTTGAAAGTGCGGACCGTGCAGCCCGGGATGGCTCCGGCCGAATACTGGGACAGGTACAAGCCCTACAAGGGGGAGGGCACGCAACCGGCTCCGCAGGCCGACCGGTTCGACTGGACGCAGTACCCAGGGCACGGGCCCGGGGCCGAAGTCCTCGGCTGTCCTCGCCGAGCCCTGGAGCTCGGGCCGCCGAGCTGACCTGCCGCCGAAATCAATGGCACCTGTGCGGGCGGCACCTGGGGCCCGGTGCCGGGGCGCCCGGTCCCGGGGTGGCCGTGCCGGGTGTGCGCTTGTCCCGTCTGCCGGTGTGCTTGGCCGGGGAGTGGGTGGGCTTGGGGGAGGGGGCGCCGGGTTCGTTGCTGCCCTTGCCCAGGGGGGCCGGGGCGGGGAACGGGAGGTCGGGGAGGCCGGAGAGGGCGTCGTGCATGTACTGGGTCCAGATCTCGGTCGGGATGTCCCCGCCGAACACCTTCTGCAGGCCGCCGACGCCCGCCAGGGACTGGAGCTGGGGATGGGCCGGGTCCTCCTTGAAGAGGACGACGGAGGTGGCCAGTTGGCGGGTGTAGCCGATGAACCAGGCCGAGCGGTAGTCGTCGGTGGTGCCGGTCTTGCCCGCCGCCGTACGGCCGAGGGCCTGGGCCCTGGTGCCGGTGCCCCGCGTGATCACGCCCCGCAGGACGTCGGTCACGTTGTCGGCGACCGCCGCCGGGAGGGCCCGTACGGGGGCGGGGGCGGTGAAGCCGGGCAGTGCGGAACCGTTGTGGGTCACCTTCGTCACCGAGTACGGCGTGGCCCGCATCCCGGAGGCGGCGAAGGTCGCGTAGGCGCCCGCCATGCGGATCGCGCTCGGCGTGGAGGTGCCGATGTAGAAGCCGGCGCTGGGCGCGGCGAGGCTCTCCGGGCGCAGGCCCAGGGTCTTCGCCGTCCGGGCCACCTCGTCGTAGCCGACATCCTCGCCCAGCTGCACGTACGGCGTGTTGACCGACTGCTCCATCGCCGTGCGCAGGGAGATGTACCCCCAGCGGTGCGGGGTGTCGTTGTGCTGGTGGAGGAGGCCGGTGGGGTCCTTGTCGTCGGTGACGTAGTGGCCCTGCTGGTCCTTGATCTGGATGCCGTCGTCGCCGTCGAACTTGCTGGCCGGGGTGATCGGCGCAGGGGGCGTGGCCGGTTTCAGGACGGCCCCGTGCTGGAGCGCGGAGGCGAGGACGAGCGGTTTGAAGGTCGATCCCACCGGGACGCCGGAGGTGTCGGCGTTGTCGGCGTAGTGGGCCTGCTGGTAGCCGGGGCCGCCGTAGACGGCCAGGATCCGTCCGGTCTGCGGGTCCACCGAGGCGGCGCCGGCCTGGACGTTCCGGTCGGCCGCCCGGTGGGCGGGGTCGAGGCGCTGCGCGCGCACCTTCGCGACGGCCCTGGCCAGTTCCGCCGTCTTCCTGCGGTCGAAGGTGGTGTGGATCTGGTAGCCGCCGCGGCTCAGGCTGCCGTCGGTGACGCCGGGGTCGTGTGCCTGGACGTACGACCGGGCCAGCTGGACCAGATAGCCGGCCTGGCCGGTGAGCCCGGACCCGGGGGTCCACGTGCGGGGCGCGGGGAAGCCGGCCGCCGCGATGCGGGCGCGCTGCTGCTGCGTCAGCCTGCCGGTCGTGACCATCCGGTCGAGCACCCAGGACCAGCGGGCCTGCGCCTGCGCCCGGGCGCGGGGGTCGGCGTCGGCGTGCTGGAAGAGGCTCGGCTCGTTGACCGCGGCGGCGAGGAACGCGCCCTGGCTCACGGTGAGCTTCTCGGCCGGGATGCCGTAGTACACCCGGGCGGCGGCCTGGATGCCGTTGGCCTGGCGGCCGAAGAAGCAGGTGTTCAGATAGCCCTGGAGGATCTGCTGCTTGCTCATGCTCGCGCCGATCTTGGCGGAGATCAGCAGTTCCTTGAACTTGCGGGACAGCGTCTGCGACTGATCGAGGTAGGTGTTCTTGACGAACTGCTGGGTGATCGTCGATCCGGACTGGACGGAGCCGCCCTCGGCCATGTGCACGAGGGCGCGCGCGATGCCCTGCGGGTCGATGCCCGGGTCGGTGTAGAAGGAGGCGTTCTCGGCGGCGATGAAGTCCCCCTGCACGTCGGCGGGGACCTGCGCCAGGGTGACGTTCTCCCGGTTGACGCTGCCGTCGGTCGCCAGCACGGTGCCGTCGGACCAGTAGTAGACGTTGTTCTGCAGCAGCGTCTGGGGGTTGGGGTCGGGGATGGTGATCGTGGCGTAGGCGTACCCGACGGCCGCGGCCACTCCGCCGACGCAGAACAGGAGGGACGCGAGCACCTGGCGCCACGACGGCAGCCAGCGGCGCGGGCCGGTCCGGCCGGCGCGCGGATAGTCGATCCAACGTTTCCGCACGTCGGTACGGCGCCTGCCCCGGGCGCCCGCCGCACGGCTGCCGGAGCTGGTGCGCTGCGGCGGTCGGCGCCGGGTTCCGCTCATGTGCTCGGATCACTTTCCTCTCAGTACCACTGGGTGGTGTCGTGTCAGTACCACTGGGTGGTGTCGTGGGGGACGGGCTGCTGCCGGTAGTCGGCCCGGGGCGCGGGCCGAGGAGGGCCCCCGTACGGCTCCGGCTGCGGGAGGGAGCCGTAGGGTGCGGGCTGCGGGACGGGCGCGTACGTTCCCGGACCGGGGACGGCCCCGTACGGGTCCAGCTGCTCAAGGGCGGCGGTGCGGTCGTCCCCGGAGGGACCCGTGGCCGCCGGGGCCGACGCCAGGCTGCCGTAGCGCTCCATGCGCTGCCAGCGCAGGCGTGAGCCGGACGCGGCGGTGAAGACGGACTGGATCACCACCAGGTACATCAGCTGCCGGTAGACGAACTGCTGCAGCGGCAGGCTCCACAGCGGGCCGGGGCGTTCGCCGTCCAGGCGGAAGGCGTACAGGCCCATGACGAGCTGCAGCAGCAGGAAGGCCAGCCACAGGCCGGCGATCCGCAGCGGGTCGAGGAAGACCAGGCCGTACACGGCGAAGATGTCCACGGCCGGCGCGAGCAGCGGCAGCAGGACCTGGAAGAGGAGGAGGTAGACCAGGCCCCGGCGGCCGAGTTTGCCTGCGGCGCCGCGCTGCACCAGCGCGCCTCGGTGCTTCCACATCGCCTGCAGGGTGCCGTAGCACCAGCGGTACCGCTGCCGCCACAGGGCGCTCAGGGACGCCGGTGCCTCGGTCCAGGCCACCGCGCCCTCCTCGTACACCACGCGCCAGCCGCCGCGGCACAGCGCCATGGTGAGGTCGGTGTCCTCGGCGAGGGTGACGTCGCTGACGCCGCCGAGGTCCAGCAGGGCCCCGCGGCGGAAGGCTCCGACCGCTCCGGGCACGGTCGGCATGCATTCGGCGAGGTCGAACAACCGGCGGTCGAGATTGAAGCCGACCACGTACTCGATGTGCTGCCAACGGCCCAGCAAGCCACCGCGGTTGACGACCTTGGCGTTGCCGGAGACGGCACCCACCCGGGGGTCCGCGAAGGGCTGCACGAGGGTGCGGACGGCGTCGGGTTCGAAGACCGTGTCGCCGTCGACCATGACCACCAGGTCGCAACTCGCCGCGGCAAGACCGGTGTTGAGCGCGGCTGGCTTGCCCGCGTTCTCCTGGCGGATCACCCGCACCCCCGGCAGCCGGAGCGACTCCACCAGGTCCGCCGTGCCGTCGGAGGAACCGTCGTCCACCACGATGACCTCCACCGGATGGTCCGAGGCGATCAGGGAGCGCACGGCCGCCTCGATCCCGGCGCTCTCGTTGTACGCGGGGACGATGACACTGACCGGTCCGGTCACCGGCGGCCCCCAGGAGCGGCCCCGGCGTCCCGTCCGCAGCCTTCGGTGCCTGCGGGCCGCGATCAGCACGACCGCCGCGCGCAGCACGCTGATCAGTCCGGCCGCGTACATCAGCACGCCCAGCAGCCATACGGCCCAGTCGCCGGTCCGCAGCACCGAGATGAGGGCCATGCCCTGGAGGTGGTCGCCGAGGCCGGCGCGCTGGACCGGCCCGGCCATGCCGACGGCGGCGCCGACCGTCGCGAACCGGAAGCCCTCTGCCTTCAGCCGCGGGATCAGGGTGCCGAGCGCGGCGACGGTCTGGGAGCGGTCACCGCCGCCGTCGTGCATCAGCAGGATCTGCCCGGCGTGGCCGTGCGGGGTCGCGTTCGCGACGATGCGGGCGGTGCCGGGTCGCTGCCAGTCCTCGGCGTCCTGGGTGGACAGCACCGTGACATAGCCCGCCGTGCCGGCCTGCCGCAGGACGGACCAGTCGGCGTTGTCCAGCGCGCCGTTCGACGAGGAGTACGGCGGCCTCAACAGCGCGGTGGTGACCCCCGCCGCACCGGCCACCGCCAGCTGGGTCTCGCGCAGTTCCAGGGAACGCTGCCACGGGGCGAGGCGGGCCAGGTCGGGGTGGGTGAAGGTGTGGATGCCGATCTGGTGGCCGTCGGCGACCATCCGGCGGACCAGGTCCGGGTGGTCCACGACCTCGGTGCCGACGACGAAGAAGGTCGCGTGCACATGGTTGCGGCGCAGCACGTCGAGGATGCGCGGCGTCCAGACGGGGTCGGGACCGTCGTCGAAGGTGAGGGCGACGGTGCGGTCCTTCACCTGGACGGTGCGCGCGGAGGAGGCGGCGTTCGCGATCACCGGGCCGCCGTGGGTCACCCCGGCGGGCACCGCGTCGTTCCGGCCGCGGGCACCGGTCACGTCGTCCGCGGTGATCCCGAACATGTGATGGGTGTAGCCCTGCAGCAGGAGGGCCGTCGACAGGGTCACCGAGAGCACGCTCAGCAGCAGCCAGTGGGTGCGGGGTGTGATCTGGCGGGTGCGGCGGCGAACGGGGGCCTTGCGGCGGGCGGGAGCGGTGCGGCGTCGGCGGTCGGTCACGTCAGGGCCTTGGGTCACTTCACGGGCTTGTGGGAAGAGCCGACGGCGCGCCCCTTCGAGACGCGGGTGGGGGTCGAGGTGGAGGTCGTGGAGGTGGTACTGGCGGGCGCCGGCGTGGGTCCGGCCGTGGTGGCGGGGGTGGTCGAGGCCGCCGTCGGGCCGGACGTCTGCCGCGCCGTGGGACGGGGGGCCGCGTGGACCCCGGCGGTGTCCGCGCTCCCCGCCCGGCGGCCGGTGCCGGACGCTGCGTCGGGGGCGCTCACGCGGGGCGTGGCCGGGTGCGTGGTGTCCGGCTGCGGGACGAACGGAGCGCTGATGCCGGGGCCGCCCAGCAGGGTGCCGACCAGCAGGGCGACATAGCCGCCGGCGGGGATCATCAGCAGCCGGGCGGCGCGCAGCACGCGGCGCTGGCGTCGCCCCGAGGAGTCCACGAAGACGGGCCGTACCGGCTCGCTCGCCTCAGTGTCCGGTTCCGCGTCCCGCTCCGGTTCCGGCCACTGCGATTCCTGCCAGTGCGCTTCCTGCCACTCCGGTTCCGGCACGAAAGGGATGGTCTGGTGCGGTACGTAAGGTATGGGTTGGGTGTCGGTCTCCGGGGACTGCGGGTACGGCGCGGTGAGGACGCCACCGTACGCGGCGTCCCACGCCGTCGGCTGCGGGTGCGCATACCGGTACCCGGCACCGCCATACGGCTGCTCGCCGTACGCCCTGCCGCTTTCGTCCGTCCACTGCACGAGTCGTGCCCCCTGTCCTGGCCGACCGACGCGGTCGTCCGCATGGACAGAGCGCCGCGGCCCGGAACTGTTACACCTCACTCCTCATGCAGCCACTTCACCACCGCGTCTCCACGTTCGGCGGTGTGCGTGTAGAACGCCTTCAATTCCTGGTGAGCCGCCGCGAACGCCCGCCACGTCTCGGGCTCCGCTCGCACACCGCCGTAGTGCGGCAGCACTGCGTGCCGGGCGAAGTCCCACAGCGTGTCGAAGTCGGCGGCCGCCAGGAAGCCGGACACCCGGCGGGCCTGGGCCGCCGTCAGCACCAGCAGCGGTGGTTTGTGGCGGTCGGCGCGGAACACCGGCCGGCCGCCGAGCACCACCTGGGCCTGGGGCCGGTCCTGGGCGAGGGGATGCGGGGAGGCACCGGTGTAGATGCGCTCCTGGTCCCGGTGGCGCCGAACGGTCCCCGAGTCGTCGTCGAAAAGCCGTTCCAGCCAGGTCGAGCTGTTGCGCAGTGCCGGTGGCGGCACCGCTCGCAGACGGAGGTACGCGCTCATGCCACAAGGAGCGCACGGGGCCGTCGAAGTATCACGCGGCCGGATGGGGCGGGTTCGCCGCACGCGGGGCGGCCGGGGCCTCGTGCAGTGGTCGGGACCCCGGCCACCCCATCCCTCTCCGTGCCGCCCACGAGGGGGAGATCGGAACGACACGGAGAGGGGTCCGGGGGGGGTTGCGGCACCGGTGCCGGCGAGCGGTGGCCGGCCCGGGCGGTACCGCGCCCGGC
Source organism: Streptomyces sp. NPDC001093 (assembly GCF_040298985.1). Classification (NCBI taxonomy): domain Bacteria; kingdom Bacillati; phylum Actinomycetota; class Actinomycetes; order Kitasatosporales; family Streptomycetaceae; genus Streptomyces; species Streptomyces sp. NPDC001093. The sequence goes on from NZ_JBEPBF010000065.1 coordinate 30,037, forward strand.
ACTCACCCAGCGCACCGCCCGCGGCAAACGTCACCGGGCCGCGGCCACCCGGTCACCTGCGGCCTCGTGAAGGGGGCCTGGTACGTTGTGACACTTCTGTGAGGGCAGACGCTGATCGCCATGGGGCCGTCGATGCGACCGGTGCGCGACAGACGGCACGAACTGGCTACGAACCAGCGCGAACGAGGACAATCTTGGGCCAGGTACGGCAACCCCGGCGCGTACAGGCGTACGACGGAGAACTGGGCGCGGCGGTCGCGCGCGCCCAGGAGGGCGACGAGGCCGCCTTCGCGGTCGCCTACCGGTTCGTGCAGCCGGGCCTGCTCGGCTATCTGCACGGCATCGTCGGCGACGACGCCGAGGACGTGGCCGCCGACGCCTGGCTGGACATAGCCCGCGACCTCGGACGTTTCAAGGGCGACGGCGCCGGTTTCCGCGGCTGGACCGCGACCATCGCCCGGCACCGGGCACTGGACCATCTGCGCCGCCAGCGCGTGCGGCCCCGGGCGGGCGGGACCGAGCAGGACGTACTGCACCTGCCCGCTGCGCACAGCACCCATGAGCAGGCCCTGGAGTCCCTCTCCACCGAGCGGGCCCTGGAACTCGTCCGCGGGCTGCCCCAGGACCAGGCCGAGGCCGTGCTGCTGCGGGTCGTGGTCGGCCTGGACGGTCCCGCCGCCGCTCGCGTCCTCGGCAAGCGCCCCGGAGCGGTGCGCACGGCGGCCCACCGGGGTCTGAAACGCCTCGCGCGCCAGCTCGGCATCGGCGGTGAGACGGAGAAGGGTGTGACGGATGAGGCTTCCCGCACGCTGGGGGAGTCGACATGAACGACTCCCGGTGCACCGCACGAACCGCACGCACCGCACGGCTCGATACGGCCGGACAGGAACGAACGGGAACGGACAACGGACATGGGTGAACGGCTGAGCGGCGACGGAGGACCGGGCCGTCGACGTGCGCAGCCCGGCGCCGTGTCCGGCGCGTCGGACACGGCTGACAGCGCCGCGCTGGAAACGGTGCTGGCCGCCGTCCTGCGCACCGGCGATCTCGACCCCCGGGCCGAGCAGCGGGCCGTGGCCGCGTTCCGGGACGCCCGCGCCATGGGCACGCGGCGGGCGCGTACCCGGCGGCGGGACGACTGGCGGCCGGCCGCGGAGCGGCGGGCCGGGCGGACGGTGAAGATGACGTTCGGCGCGGTGTTCGCCAGCGTCGCCCTGGGCGGGGTCGCGGTCGCGGCCATCGGCTCGGTCGGCTCGTCGTCGAGTGGCACCGGAGCCGGCCCACGGGCCGGCCACCCCTCGGCGGTCGCCCCGGCCCGGCCGGGCGGGACGGCGCCGTCGGCTCCCTCCGACGGCGCCCGGCCGACGGACCGCCCGCCGTCCGCCAAGGACACCCAGGCCCACTGCCGTGCCTACGAGCAGGTCCGGAGCCGGGGCAAGGCGCTCGACGCGACAGCCTGGCAGCGGCTTGTCCTTGCCGCCGGCGGCAAGGACAAGGTCGCCGCGTACTGCTCCGAGCAGCTGACGCGGGCAGCTGCCACGCCGAGCGGGCGGGCCGGCACGGGCAAGTCCGGTGAAAGCGCCGGGACCGCAGGCCACGGCACGACGGGCAAGGCCGGCAGCTCGGGCAAGGACGCGTCCGGTACCGGTGGTTCGGGCACCGGAGCGTCCGGCACCGGCACCTCCGGCGGCACGGGCGACTCGGCCGGGAACGGCACGTCGGGCGGCGGCAAGCACGGCGGGAAGCACTGACCGGGTGGAGCACGCCCTGTCCTTCGAACCCCGCGTCCTCACACACGGATCCCCGGGGCGTCAGGCCGATGCCGTGACCTCCGCGCCCGCCCGGACCGGCTCCGGTACGACGCGGCGGCGCCGGGCCGGCAGGAGGACGGGGTTGGCGACGCTCCAGGCCGCGCCCTTGCAGACCAGCTCCTTGTAGACGGCGGCGGACCGTCCCGTCAGGGCCGCCCGGACGGGACGGTCGTCGGCGGTGACGTACTGGATCAGGCCTTCCCTGCGGCCCAGCGAGATGCACTGGTTGAAGTAGCGCAGCGGCACCTTCGGGAGCTTCCCGCCGGTCAGGCGCGCCGCGATGGCGTCGGCGGCCTGCCACGCGGTGGGCACGCCCGAGGCGCACGACATCCGCAGCGGCTTGCCGCCGGGGCCCGTCGCCATGGCCGCGTCGCCGATGGCGTACACCTCCGGGTGCGAGACCGAGCGCATGGTCCGGTCGACCACGATCTGGCCGGTGCCGGTGACCTCCAGGGTGGTGGCCCGCGCGATCGGGTGGACGGCGAAGCCGGTGGTCCACACGGTGACCGCGGCCGGCACGGACGTGCCGTCGGCCGTGGTGACGCGGTCGGCCTCGACGGCGGTGACGGCGGTGTGCTCGTGCACGGTGATGCCGAGCCTGCCGAAGACCCTCCGCAGGTGCCTTTCGCCCTTCGGCGAGAGCCAGTCGCCGAAGCCGGCGCGGGCGACGAGCGCGACGTCGAGGTCCGGGCGGGCCTCGGCGATCTCGGTCGCGGCCTCCACGCCGGTGAGGCCGCCGCCGACCACGACCACGGGCTGTCCGGCGGCCAGGGCGGCCAGGCGCTCGCGCAGCCGGAGCGCTCCGGCGCGGCTCGCGATCTGCTCGGCGTGCTCGGCGGTGCCGGGGACACCCTGGTCGGCCCAGCCGCTGCCGAGGGCGTACACGAGGGTGTCGTACGGCAGTTCCTCCGCTCCGTGCGCGCCGGTGACGGCGACGGTCCTGCGGTCGGCGTCGACGCCGGTGACCCGGGCGAGCCTCAGGTCGACGCCGGTGCCCGCGAACATCTCGGCGAACGGCCGGGGCTTGAGCGACTGGCCGACCGCGAGCTGGTGCAACCGGACGCGTTCCACGAAGTCGGGCTCGGCGTTGACGAGGGTGATGGAGACGTCTTCGGGGCGCAGCCGCCTGGCGAGGCGCCCGGCGGCGATGGCTCCGGTGTATCCGGCTCCCAGGACGACGATGCGGTGCTGCATTTCCCGGCTCCTGTCTGCTGCTGTCCTCAGCCGCTGCCTTCAGCGGATTCGCCCCTTGAACCGGGCGGCCCGCCGTTTCCTGACAGGAACCGGATGTGAAGCACCTCACATCGTGGTCACCAGAGGGTGAGCAGGGGTGCGCCGTGGTCGGCGGCCGCCCACCACCGGCTCGCGCGGTCCAGCTTGTCGGGGTTGACCTGGTTGCGGAACGCGGCGATGCCCTCGGCGGTGATCTCCAGGCACATGACACCGATGACCCGGCCCTCGAAGACCACCACGACGGCCGGGTCGCCGTTGGCGGTCGTGACGTACACCTCGGACGAGCCGCCGACGAGGCGGCGCTTGGCCTCGCTGGGCTTGAACAGCCCCCGCATGAACTTGGCGACCGCCTGGGCGCCCTCGAACGCCTTGGCGCGGGCCGGGACCTTCCCGCCGCCGTCGCCGACCGCGATGGCGTCCTGGGTGAGCAGGCGTACCAGCGGCTCGGTCCTTCCGCTGGTGGCGGCCTCGAGGAACTCCTCGACGATCCGCCGGGCGGCGGCCCGGTCGATCTCGGCGCGGGCCCTGCCGTCGGCGACGTGCTTCTTGGCGCGGTGGAAGATCTGCTGGCTGGCGGCCTCGGTGACATCGAGGATCTCGGCGATCTCCCGGTGCGGACAGCCGAAGGCCTCCCGCAGCACGTACACCGCCCGCTCGTCGGGGGACAGCCGCTCCAGCAGGGCGAGGACCGCGTACGACACCGATTCGCGCTGTTCGGCGGTGTCGGCCGGCCCGAGCATCGGATCCCCGGCGAGCAGCGGCTCGGGCAGCCACTGGCCCACATAGACCTCGCGCCGCGCGCGGGCCGAGGCGAGCTGGTTGAGGCACAGGTTGGTGAGCACCTTGGTCAGCCAGGCCTCGGGCACCTCGATGCGCCCGACGTCGGCGCCCTGCCAGCGCAGGAACGTCTCCTGCACGGCGTCCTCGGCCTCGCTCGCGGAGCCCAGCAGACGATAGGCGATGGCCTCCAACCGGGGCCTGCACGCCTCGAACCGGTCCACGTCGTCCACGGTCAGCGCCATGGGCCGGATCCTAGCCCCCGGCGAGTCGGCGAGTCGGCGAGGTGACCTGGGCCGATTCGGGTAGGCTCTTCATTACTACCCAGTAATAGCATTCTTTCCCTAAAGGGAAAGCAATGCGAGATGCGCCACTTGTGAGCGAAACGGAGCGATAGCAGTCCGAATCGCCTTGACAGGTGACAGGTTAACTATCGTACTGTTCAAGAGTACGCTTTCTTCGATGTCGACGCCTGTGCCTGGGGCGTACAACCAAGGGGGATAATGGACATCGGGATACTGGGGCCTCTCACTGTGAGATCGGCAGGACGTGAAGCTGCTCCGACCGCACCGAAACCTCGTCAGCTTCTCGCTCTCCTCGCCGTTCGCACCGGTCAGGTCGTGCCGATGGAAACACTCGTCGACGAATTGTGGGAACACGATCCGCCAGCCAGTGCGGTGACCGTCATACAGACCTACATCGTCCTGCTGAGGCGTTCACTCGCGGCGACTCTCCAACTGTCGACCGAGCACGTCGCCCAGCACGTACTGCCGTACACGGGCTGGGGCTACCAGCTGTCGCCCGGCGAAGGGGCGCACGACGCGGACGTCTTCGCCCAGCTCACCGAGCGGGGGAGCCGGGAGCTCGCGGACGGCGACTACCACCGCGCGACCATGTCCTTCCAGCGCGCCGCGCAGTTGTGGCGCGGCCCCGCCCTGGCGGACGTGCGCACCGGGCCGCAGCTCCTGGCCCACCGCACGTCGCTGGAGGAATCCCGCACCGTCGCCGTCGAACAGCGCATCGAAGCCGATCTGCACCTCGGCCGCCATCACCAGTTGATCGGTGAACTTTCCGGTCTGGTAATTCAGGATCCGTTGCATGAGCGAACCCATTCCCTCCTCATGGTTTCCCAGTACCGGTCGGGACGCAGGGCGCAGGCCCTCGAAACATTCCGGAAACTCCACAAAAATCTGAGGGAAGAACTGGGAATAGAACCGTCTCCGCACGTCACAAGAATCCACCAGCGAATTCTTTCCGGGGATACGTCTCTGCTGCACTCGGCCGAGGGTCTGAACCTGGAAGGGTGCCGCAGGTCCGCGGCATAAATGGAGGTGGCGCACTCCGCATGCTGCATACGGGGTGCGCCACCGCACGCCTGCGACTCAGCTCTTTATCTCGCAGATGAGTGCGCCCGAGGAGACGGAGGCGCCCACTTCCGCCGTCAGGCCCTTCACCGTGCCGGAGCGGTGCGCACGGAGCGGCTGTTCCATCTTCATCGCCTCCATGACGACGACGAGCTCCCCCTCGGCCACCGGCTGCCCCTCCTGGACCGCGACCTTGACGACCGTGCCCTGCATCGGGGAGGTCAGCGCGTCACCCGACGCGGCGGCCCGGTTCGCACCCGCCGTGCGCCGCCTGGGCCTGACGGCACCGGCGGAGGACGGGGCGGCCGTCCCCAGAGAAGCGGGCAGCGCCACCTCCACCCGCCGGCCACCGACCTCGACGACGACGGTCTCGCGAGCGGGTTCCGTGCCGGGGTCCGCCGCGGCGCCGGCGAACGCCGGGATCGCGTTGACGAACTCCGTCTCGATCCACCGTGTGTGCACCCGGAAGGGACTGCTGGTGTAGGCCTCGTCGGCCACCACCGCCCGGTGGAACGGAACCGCCGTGGCCATCCCCTCCACCCGCAGCTCCCCCAGGGCCCGGGCCGCCCGCTGCAGGGCCTGCTCCCGGTCGGCCCCCGTCACGATCAGCTTCGCCAGCAGAGAGTCCCACGCCGGACCGATCACGCTCCCGGACTCCACGCCCGCGTCCAGCCGTACGCCCGGCCCGGACGGGGCGACGAACCGTGTCACGGTCCCCGGCGCCGGCAGGAACCCCCGCCCCGGATCCTCGCCGTTGATCCGGAACTCGAAGGCGTGCCCGCGCACCGGCGGATCGTCGTACCCGAGGGCCTCGCCGTCGGCGATACGGAACATCTCCCGGACCAGATCGATGCCCGTGACCTCCTCGGTCACCGGATGCTCCACCTGCAGCCGGGTGTTGACCTCCAGGAACGAGATCGTCCCGTCCGCCCCGACCAGGAACTCCACGGTGCCCGCGCCCACATACCCGGCCTCCCGCAGGATGGCCTTGGAGGCGGCGTACAGCTGGTCGTTCTGCGCAGCCGTCAGGAAGGGGGCGGGGGCCTCCTCCACCAGCTTCTGGTGGCGGCGCTGCAGCGAGCAGTCCCGCGTGGAGACGACGACCACATGGCCGTACGCGTCGGCCAGGCACTGGGTCTCCACATGCCGCGGCCGGTCGAGATACCGTTCCACGAAGCACTCGCCCCGCCCGAACGCGGCCACCGCCTCACGCACCGCCGACTCGTACAGCTCCGGCACTTCCCGCAGCGTGCGGGCGACCTTCAGGCCGCGGCCGCCCCCGCCGAAGGCGGCCTTGATGGCGATCGGCAGCCCGTGCTCCCGCGCGAAGGCCAGCACCTCCTCCGCTCCTGACACCGGATCCGCCGTGCCCGCCACCAGCGGCGCACCCGCCCGCTGTGCGATGTGCCGGGCGGCGACCTTGTCCCCGAGGGCGCGGATCGCCCGCGGCGGCGGGCCGATCCACGTCAGCCCCGCGTCCAGCACGGCCTGCGCGAAGTCCGCGTTCTCGGACAGGAAGCCGTACCCCGGGTGGACCGCGTCGGCCCCCGACTCCCCGGCCGCCGCCAGGACCTTGGCCATGTCCAGATAACTCGCCGCCGGGGTGTCTCCGCCCAGGGCGAACGCCTCGTCGGCCGCGCGCACATGCAGCGCGTCCCGGTCCGGTTCCGCGTACACCGCCACACTGGCGATTCCGGCGTCCCGGCACGCACGGGCGACGCGGACCGCGATCTCGCCACGATTGGCGATGAGCACCTTACGCACGACGGTTCCCTCTCCCTCATCCCTGTGATCCGGCCCATCCCCGTGATCCGGCCCATCCCCGTGATCCGGCTCGCCACGAGCCCGCCGACCGGCACGGGCCCTCCTCGGCCCTTCCCCAGCCGGCCCTCGACGGGCCGGGGTCGGCGGGTACCGCCGCGGCGCGCCGCGTCACCGCCCTCAGCACGACCGTGAGGACGGCGAGGTCCTCGTGGCTCGGATTCCCGTGGAGCACCCGGACGCCGTCGGGCCGTTCGGTCCGCCCGGGCGTCACAGCGGCGGGTTGCCGTGCTTGCGCGACGGCAGGTCGGCGTGCTTGCTGCGCAGCATCGCGAGGGAGCGGATCAGGCACGACCTGGTGTCGCCCGGGTCGATGACGTCGTCCACCAGGCCGCGTTCGGCCGCGTAGTAGGGGTGCATCAGCTCGGTCCGGTACTCCTTGATCTTCTGCCGGCGCACCGCCTCCGGATCGGAGGCCGCCGCGATCTCCCGGCGGAAGATCACGTTCGCCGCGCCCTCCGCCCCCATCACCGCGATCTCGTTCGACGGCCACGCGAGCGAGATGTCCGCCCCGATGGACCGGGAGTCCATGACGATGTACGCACCGCCGTACGCCTTGCGCAGGATCAGCTGGACCCGCGGGACCGTGGCGTTGCAGTAGGCGTACAGCAGCTTCGCGCCGTGCCGGATGACGCCGCCGTGCTCCTGGCCCACCCCGGGCAGGAAGCCGGGCACGTCGACCAGGGAGACCAGGGGGATGCTGAACGCGTCGCACAGCTGGATGAACCGGGCGCCCTTCTCCGACGCCCCGATGTCCAGGACGCCCGCGAGCGACGCCGGCTGGTTGGCGACGATGCCGACGACCTGGCCGTCGAGCCGGGCGAGCGCGCACAGGATGTTGGTGGACCACGCCGAGTGCACCTCGAAGAACTCGCCGTCGTCGACGATCTCCTCGATCACCGCGCGCATGTCGTAGGCACGCCCCGGGTCCTGCGGCACCAGGTCGAGCAGGGCGTCGGTGCGCCGTTCTGCCGGGTCCGCGCAGGCCTCGGCCGGGGGGAGTTCACGGTTGTTGGCGGGCAGGAGCGACAGCAGGAAGCGCACGTCCGCCAGGCAGGACTCCTCGTCGTCGTACGCGGCGTGCGCCACCCCGGAGGTGGCCGCGTGCACATCGGCGCCGCCGAGACCGTTCTGGCTGATCTCCTCGCCCGTGACCGCGCGCACCACGTCGGGTCCCGTGATGAACATCTGGGAGGTGTCACGGACCATGAAGACGAAGTCGGTCAGGGCCGGGCTGTAGGCCGCGCCGCCGGCGCACGGGCCGAGCATCACCGATATCTGCGGGATGACCCCGGACGCCCTGGTGTTGCGCTGGAAGATGCCGCCGTAGCCGGCGAGGGCACTGACGCCTTCCTGGATGCGGGCACCCGCCCCGTCGTTCAGGGAGACCAGCGGGGCACCGGCCGCGAGGGCCATGTCCATGATCTTGTGGATCTTGGTGGCGTGGGCCTCGCCCAGAGCGCCGCCGAAGATCCGGAAGTCGTGGGCGTAGACGAAGACCGTACGGCCGTGCACCGTGCCCCAGCCCGTCACCACCCCGTCCGTGTGGGGGCGCCGCTGCTCCAGGCCGAAGCCGGTGGCGCGGTGCCTGCGGAGCGCCTCGATCTCGGTGAACGACCCCTCGTCCAGCAGGAGTTCGATGCGCTCGTACGCGGTGAGCTTGCCCTTGGCGTGCTGGCGCTCGGTGGCGGCCGGATCCGGGCCCCGCCGGACCGCCTCCTTGATCTCGCGCAGCTCGGCGAGCCGTTCGTGGGAGACGGCGTCGTCAGTGGTGTGCATGGTGTTCGCCCTTTCTGCGTGGGTCGCGTTGACTCGGGAGAGCGCGAGCGGACCGGGGTTGCCGGTCTTCCGTGACCTCGGCGGTCGTGATCCCGGCGGCGGGGCCACGGCCGGCGCAGGACAGCACGTAGCCGGGCGGGCCGGGCAGGACGGTGGCCGCGAGGTCCGTGTCACCGGGCAGCCAGGTCAGCCGCCGGGAGGTGCGGGGGAAGGTGCCGGGCGGCGGGCTGCCCACCGGTCTGCGCAGCCCGCCGCCGGCGAGTCCCCGGCCGGCCGCCTTGCCCGCCGACTCCTTGCGCGTCCACAGGTGCAGCAGACCGACCGGGCGCAGTGCGGGCGGCAGGGACAGCACCCAGGACGCCTCGCCGGGGGTGAACCAGCGGGTGGCGAGCCCCGCCGCGTCGAGCGGGCGGATCGCCTCCACGTCCACCCCGATGCCGGAGAGCTCCGTGTGCGGCCCGGTGACCGCGACGGCGACGACTCCCCGGGTGTGGCTCACACTGGCGCACAGTCCGGCGGCGGCGCCGGACAGTTCGGGCAGCCCCGACGCCGCCCGGCCGAGCACGACGTCGGCCGGCCGGGCGGCGCACACCTCGGCGGCGACGCTCCTGAGGAGTTCCCTGGCCCGGGTGCGCGGGTCCGCCCCCGCATACGCCCAGCGGACGGCGACGGCGGCCTCCATGCGGCGCGTTCAGCCGCCGGAGACGAGGGCAGGGTCGCCCTGTGCGAACGACCGGGCGTGTTCCAGGGTGATGCGGCTGTTGCCGGTGAGCGCCGTACGGGCGAACTCCAGGGCGTCGGCCACCGTCGCGGTGTCGCCGAGGACGCCCGCCACCGCCTCGGGGTTGATCACCACGGTGTGCCGCGAGGTGATGGTGACGCCGCCGTCGACGGCCGCCACCCGCCACTCACCGGTGTGCGCGGCCAGCAGCGGCGGCAGCACCGTCTGCTTGTAGACGATGCGTTCGCCGGCGAAGCAGATCCGTACGGACCTGGTGGTGTGCCGGTCACCGGTGCGGGTGATGGAGTCCATCTCCATGACCTGGACGCCCGGATCGTCCTCCACGAGCTCCATCCGGGACACATGGGGCAGCCGGTCCGGCCACCGCGACGCCTCGTGGAGGAAGGCGTACGCGTCCTCCGGGCGGCCGCCCTCCACCAGGATGGTGTCGTCGAAGGTCAGCCGGTGCGCCGGCCCGGTGGCGGCCCACTCGGCGAGCGCCTTCAGGTTCGCCAGCTCGGCTCGGCTGTTGCGCTCCGTCACGTCCGCGATCCAGGCGAGGGAGGCCGGATCGTCGTCGACCGCCCGGTAGCCGTGGTCGAGGACGATCCGGGTGCCGCCGTCCGGGAGCGCCTCGAGTGTCCAGGCCCCGGACATCGACGCGACGGGCGGCTGGGACACCTCCTGCCGGAAGGTGATGCGCAGCGTGCCGGGATCCAGTTCCCGGCGGGAGGTCCACGCCTTGACGGTGTCTCCGGCTAGCGCCCAGATGCGGATGCGCTCGGTCCCGCCGTTGCCGTCCGGCCGCTGCAGCTGCTCCACGTGAACGGTCGGGGAGAAGTTCACCGGCCAGGACGCGGCATCGGCCAGCAGGGCGTAGACGGTCCGCGGTGCCGCTGTGGTGGTGATGGTGTGCCGTACGTCGGTCATCGCACGTTGCTCCCTGTCGTCGGGTCTGCGTACACGTCGCTGCGCATCAGTAGTTGCCGAGCCCGCCGCACACGTTGAGCGCCTGGGCGGTGATCGAGGCCGCGAGGTCCGAGAGCAGATAGCCGACCAGGCCGGCCACCTCCTGCGGGGTGGAGTACCGCCCCAGCGGGATCTTGGTCTCGAACCGTTCCAGGACCGCCTCCTCCTCGGTGTCCCAGATGCGCGCGTAGTTGGCCCGCACCTGCTGCGCCATGGGCGTCTCGACATAGCCGGGGCAGACCGCGTTCACCGTGATCCCGGACTTGGCGAGTTCGAGGCCCAGCGCCTTGGTGAATCCGATGACGCCGTGCTTGGACGCCGAGTAGGGCGCCCCGAGCACGACACCCTGCTTGCCGCCGGTCGAGGCGATGTTGACGATGCGGCCCCGCTCCTTGTCGCGCATGCCGCCCGTGGTGAGCACCTCCCGTGTCATGAGGAAGACGCTGTTGAGGTTGGTGTCCATGACGTCGTACCAGGTGTCGTCGTCGAGGTCGGCGGTGACGCCGCCGCCGCTGCGCCCCGCGTTGTTGACGAGGGTGTCGACGGTGCCGTAGCGCTCCACCGCCGCCTCGACGAAGGCGCGCACCTCCTCCCGCGAGCGGACGTCACAGGTCCTGCCGTCCACCTCCAGGCCCCGCTCGCGCAGGCCCTTGACGGTGACGTCCAGGTCCTCGGCGTTGCGGGCGCAGATGAAGACCCTGGCGCCGGCGGTGGCCAGGCTCTCCGTGATCGCGAGTCCGATTCCGCTGGTGCCACCGGTCACGATGACCGTGGTGGCCGTGTCGTTGGCCATGCTGTGCTCTCTCTTCTCACGTCGATGAGGGGCGATGACGGGCGATGCGGGTCGGTGCCGGGCGATGAGGTCGGTGAGGGCCGACGAGGCTCATGCGGCCCGGGCGGCCGGCGGGAGGGCCCCGTTGGCGGCCGCCAGCAGCAGCCGCGGGGTCTCCGCCTCGCTCACCGCGTCGTCGGAGAGCTTCACGCCGAACTCGCGCTCGATCCGGCTGGAGGCTTCCAGCAGGGCCAGGGAGTCGTAGCCGAGGTCGGCGAAGAGGGTGTCGAGAATGTCGCCGTCGAGGTCGACGCCCTCGTCCTCACCGGCGCTCTCGCGCAGGATGCGGGTCAGGTCGTCGAGGGTCAGTTCACGTGCGGTCATGGTCGGTGTCCTCGTTTCGGTGGGCCACGAAGTGGTACGGGTAAGTGACTGGGAAATTGACCATCCGTCAGATTGCTGGGACGGCAGGTCAGTCGGCGGTCGGGGCGCGCAGCACCATGGCGGCGTTGAAGCCGCCGTGGCCACGGGCGAGCACCAGCGCGTGCCGCACCGTCATCTCGCGGGCGGCGTCCCGGACCAGGTCGATCGCACAGTCCGCCGCCTGCTCGGTGACGCGCAGCGTGGGCGGTACGACGCCGTCCCGCATGGCGAGCAGGGCGGTCGCCGCGTCCAGCGACGCGGCGCCCGAGTAGAGGCGGCCGGTCATCGTCTTCGGGGCGGTGACGGGCACCGCGTACGGGCCGAACACCGCGCTCAGCGCCGATGCCTCCGCCCGGTCCGGATCAGGCAGTCCGGCGGCGTCCGCGAAGACCACGTCGATGGCCTCCGGGGCCACCCGGGCGTCGGCGAGGGCCGTCTCGACGGCACGGCGCAGTCCCGGTTCACGGCCGGAGCCGGGCCTGGGGTCGAACGTCGCGCCGTAGCCGGCGATGGTTCCGTAGCTGCGCGCGCCCCGTTCCCGGGCGTGGGACGCACGCTCCAGGACCAGGATCGCGCCGCCCTCGCCGGGCAGGTGTCCGTCCGCCGAGACGTCGAACGGCGCGTAGGCACGCTCGGGGTCGCTGGTCGGGCTCAGGCGTCCGGTGGTCAGCTGGGAGACCAGACCCCACGGTGACAGGGAGGCGTCGACCCCGCCCGAGACGACCACGCCGGTGCCCTTGCGCAGGTGCCGGCGTGCGTGGCCGAGCGCGTCCAGCCCGCCCGCCTGGTCGGTGACCAGCACTCCGCTGGGACCGCGCATCCCGTGACGGATGGAGATCTGACCGGTGTTGACGGCGTAGAACCAGGCGAACGACTGATAGGCGCTGACGTACTCCGGACCCTTGCTCCACAGCTTCTGCAGTTCGTGCTGGGCGAACTCGAAGCCGCCGGAGGCGCTGGCCGTCACCACGCCCATGTCGAACTCCGGCACGGAGGCGGGGTCCAGGTCCGCGTCGGCCAGCGCCCAGTCCGAGGCCACGAGGGCCATCTGCGTCATCCGGTCGGTCTGCGGCAGCAGCCGGCTCGCCAGGTGCTCCCCGGCGACGAAGTCCGTCACTTCGCCGGCGAGCTGCGTCGGGTAGGAGCCGGGGTCGTACCGGCTGATCCGGTCGATGCCGCTGATGCCCTTCTGGGTCGCGGCCCAGTACTCCTCGGTGCCCAGGCCGTTCGGCGCGACCACGCCGATGCCGGTCACCGCGATGGACTCGGTCATGCCGTCTTCCTCTCCGAGGGCCGGGTCAGCACCATGGCGCTCTGGAACCCGCCGAATCCGCTGCCGACGGTGAGCGCCGTGTCGACCCGCTGTTCGCGGGCGGTGTGCGGGACGTAGTCGAGGTCGCACTCCGGGTCGGGGGTGTGCAGGTTCGCGGTGGGCGGCACCACGCCGTGCTCGATCGTCAGCGCGCAGGCGGCGATCTCGATGGATCCGATCGCCCCGAGCGAGTGGCCGATCATCGACTTGATCGAGCTGACCGGCACGTCGTACGCGTGCTGTCCGAGGCTGCGCTTGAACGCGGCGGTCTCGTGGCGGTCGTTCTGCTTGGTGCCGGAGCCGTGCGCGTTGACGTACTGCACGTCCTGCGGGTTCATCCGGGCCTCGGCCAGCGCGGTCTCGATGGCCACCGCCATCTCCCGGCCGTCCGGCCGCAGTCCGGTCATGTGGAAGGCGTTGCACCGGGACGCGAAGCCCGCGATCTCGGCGTAGATGTGCGCACCGCGCCGCCGGGCGTGCTCGTACTCCTCCAGGACGAAAACCGCCGCGCCCTCGCCCAGCACGAAGCCGTTGCGGCTCCTGTCGAACGGCCGGGAGGCGTGCTCCGGGTCGTCGTTGCGCGGCGAGGTCGCCTTGATGGCGTCGAAGCAGGCGACCGCGATCGGGGAGATCGGGGCGTCGGTGGCACCGGCGACCATGATGTCCGCGCTGCCCTCGGCGATCAGCTCGCGGGCGTAGCCGACCGAGTCGAGGCCGGAGGTACAGCCGGCCGAGACCACCGCGGAGGGGCCTTCGGCGCCCACGGTCCAGGCGACCTCGGCGGCGATGCTGCTCGGCACGAAGTGCCCGTACAGGTGCGGCACCCCGTACTCGGCGTCGACGAGCCACTTGCGCCCGCTGTCGCTGAGGACGACGTACTCCTCCTCCAGCCCCATGGTCGCGCCGACCGCGCTGCCGATGGTGACGCCGATCCGGGCCGGATCGGGGTCCTGGAAGTCGAGGCCGCTGTCGCGCACGGCCTCGCCGGCACCGACGACCGCGAACTGGGTCGCCCGGTCCATGCGGCGGATCTCACGCGGCGTCAGCCCGTGGAGCGCCGGGTCGAAGTCGCACTCGGCCGCGATCTGCGAGCGGTACGGGGACGGGTCGAAGAAGGAGATGCGTCCGGTCGCGGTGCGTCCCGACGTGATGAGGTCCCAGAAGGCCTTGGTGCCCGTGCCGCCGGGTGCCACCACTCCGATGCCGGTGATGACCACCCGGCGGGGGGCTGTGGGCCGGCGCCCCGGCTCCGCCGCGCGGCGGGAGTCCGCGGCAGGGTCCGTCGCTGACATGTCGGCTGCCTTTCCGTAAGAGGGCCGTCCCCTCGCATCACGGCCGCATCGATGCCGGCCGGAGCGCACAGGGACACAGATCGTGGAGCTGCCGTCGGCGGGAGGGCCGCACCGGCGTGAGCACACGCTCTCGGCGCGGCCTCAAGGTCCGCTAAAGATCCGGCCAAGGAGTACGGCAGCACCGCTGGACAAGGCTTGCGGAAGTCCCCGGGACATGCCTGTGGCCTGCGACGGAACGTTCCGCGTCGCAGGCCACAGGAATGCGGGTGGGTCGGTTTCGGTCAGCGCACGAGCCGCCAGACCAGCCAGGCGTCCAGGGCGCTCCAGGCACTGAAGGCCGTCGTACGGACCCAGCTCACGCGCAGCAGATGGGCATGGACGGGCGCCGAGAAGTGCCGGGCGAGCGCGACCCGGTCGGGCATGGCCACGGCCAAGGAGTACGGCAGCACCGCTGGACAAAGCTTGCGGAAGTCCCCGGGACATGCCTGTGGCCTGCGACGGAACGTTCCGCGTCGCAGGCCACAGGAATGCGGGTGGGTCGGTTTCGGTCAGCGCACGAGCCGCCAGACCAGCCAGGCGTCCAAGGCGCTCCAGGCACTGAAGGCCGTCGTACGGACCCAGCTGACGCGCAGCAGATGGGCATGGACGGGCGCCGAGAAGTGCCGGGCGAGCGCGACCCGGTCGGGCATGGCCACGGCACCGGAGAGCGCCATGATCGCGGCCAGCAGCAGCACCGACAGCACCGCCGCCCAGAGCGGGACCACCGCGCCCCTGGCCACCAGGAGCGCCACCGACGTCACGCCGGCCACCAGCAGGCCGGGCGCGAGGACCCGCCAGAACATCTGGTTGTGAGCGGCCATGTACGACTCCGACGCGCCCTCACGGAGCCTGGCCACCACGGGGTAGTCCATCAGCTGCAGGGTCCAGACGAACCCGGTCGTGTAGAGGACGGCCAGGGTCTGGGCCAGCACCAGGGCGGCGGTGACCCCGCGCGGGGCGGTGAGGCAGGTCATCGTCGCTCGCCGGTCCTCTCGTCCGGGCGTGACCGGGCGACCGGCGGCTTGTCCCAGAGCAGATGCAGCTCCTGCCAGTCGGGGCACGGCTGGGGCAGCTCCGCGGGTTCCGGAGACGCGGCGCGGCGCAGCCCCTCCAGGGTCATGTGGAGGTAGCGCAGCCGCAGTTGCCGGACGCGCTCGGGCCGGCCGGGGATGCGTGTCCTGAGGTGCACCAGAAGCAGGACGAGATCGGCCGCGCCGACGTCCTGCCGGAGCGCTCCTTCGGACCGGGCGCCCTCCAGGAGGGCGTCGATCGCGGTGTGCAGCCGAGCCGACGCCTCCTCGACCTCCGGCGTGCCGGGCAGGATGCCGCCGATCAGCGGCAGCAGGCTGCTGGTCGGAGCGCTGACGGCGTCACACAGGAAACGGACCAGCGCGTCCCAGCCGCTGTGCTCGTCGGCTGCCGCGCGGGCGGCCTCGGTGAGCCGGTCCATACTGACGACCCGCACATGCTGGGCCAGCGCCACCTTCCCCCGGTACCGGCGGTAGAAACTGCCCATGCCTATTCCGGCCCGGCGGGCGATCTCGGTCACGGAGACCGTCCAGCCGACCTCCGCGAGCGCCTGGTGCGCGGCGCGGAGCAGACGTTCGTCGTTGCGTTCGGCTTCCCGGCGGCGGCCACGCGGTGCCGGGGTCGGTGCCGGGACGGGTGCGGGGCTTGCGGGCACAAGGCGGCTCCTTGGCTTCGGGGTGGCGACGGGCGGTCACGCGGCACGGTGCAAAGGGACGCGGTCACGCGGCACAGTGCGGATGGGCCCCGCAGAAGTCGACCATCTCCCCGAACACGGCCGGCACGTCCAGCGGTGCGCCCGGCTCGGCACCGCGCTCCTCCGCGTACGCCCGGTGCAGGTTGACCACCAGGCGTTCGCTGTCGGCGAGTTGGGCGTACCGTCCCAGGTCCGTGGCCCGGGCGAGCGCCAGCGGATCCAGGCCCTCGGCGATGCCCCGGCGCGCCACGGCGCGCACCCACCGCAGGTAGTCGGCGTCCGCGTCCAGCAGTTCGGGTCCGCCGACCGGTCCGTGCCCCGGCACCACGACCAGCGGCTGAAGGGCCCGCAACCGGTCGAGCACGCGCAGGGATCCCGCGACCGATCCCATGAGCGTGAACGGGGTGGCGCCGGAGAAGACCAGGTCGCCGGTGAACAGCACGCGTGGCCCGGGAAGCCAGACGACCGCGTCGCCCGCCGTGTGTCCCGGACCGAAGTGGATCAGCTCGATCCGGAACCCGGACGTCGGCAGAGTCATACGGTCGTCGAACACCACCTCGGGAGCGCCCGCCTCCACATGCCCCCACCGCACGTCGGGCCACAGCGTCGTGAGCGCCAGTCCGTGCTCGGCCATCTCGTCGGCCGCTGTGCGGTGGGCGACCACGGTGGCCTGTCCGAAGAGGTGGTTGCCGAAGGTGTGGTCGCCGTGGCTGTGGGTGTTGACCAGGATGTCGACAGGGGCCGGGCTGAGCTGCTCGACCACGTCGCGCAGCCGGCGGGCCCGCGCCTCGGTCGCCGCGGTGTCCACGAGTACGGGCCCGCTGCGGGCCAGCACGACACCGGCGTTGTTCAGGCACCAGCCGCCGTCCGGCTGGAGGTAGGCGTAGACGCCCTCCTCGATCTCCTCGACCTCGTGCACCGGTGCCACCGGGCTGCTGGGGACGACCGGCATCTCACACCTCCAGCGGCGGCGCGTCGAGCACGGGACGGCAGACGGTCGGCCGCCCGGTCGCGAACGCGGCCAGCGGGCGCAGGCGTGCGACGACCTCGCGGCGAGCCAGGGCGGCCTGCAGCGACTGCTCGTCCTGCCACTCCGCGACGTTCACATAGGTCGGGTCGGCGCCTTCGGAACGGAGCAGCCTGTGGTGCAGAAAGCCGGGCTGCGCCCGCATGATTTCGGAGACTTTCGTGAATGCGCGCTCAAATCCCTCGGCGGATCCGTGGACTTGGAAGACATTGACGAGAACTATCACGTGAACACCCTTTTCTTCCTCGGTCTGGGATGCGGTCGCAAAAGGCCCGGGCCCGACGACGGGGGAAGGCGTCGGACCCGGGCCGGCACAGCAGGCGGTGCGCTACTCGCCGACGGCGACCGCGGACCGCGTCACCTCGGGGACGGCGACCGGCTCGCCCTGCGCGGTCACCGCCCGCACCGGCCGGGGCATCAGCAGGGCGGTGACGGCACCGAGGGCGACGAAGGTGAAGCCGACCCACAGGGCCACGTGCATGCCGTGGATGTAGTGCGCCGGGCTGTCGTAGCCGCCGTGCCCGGCGAACACCGCGGCGAGCACGGCCACACCGAACACTCCGCCGAGTTCACGGATCGCGTTGTTGGCACCGGAGGCGATGCCCTCCTCCTCGCGGCGCACCGCGCCCATGACGACGTTGCCCGCCGGGCCGAAGTACAGACCCATGCCGAAGCCGTTGCAGACGAAGGCGGGCACGAGGGACAGGAACGAACTGCCGGTCGTGATGGACAGGGCCAGCCAGAGCAGGCCCACGCTCTGCAGGGCCAGACCGGCCACGATGATCGGCTTGCCGCCGATCCGGTCGGACAGGCCGCCGCCCAGCGGGGCCGCGATGAGCACCACCCCGGTCCACGCCAGGAAGCGCAGCCCCGCGGCGAACGGCGAGTAGCCGAGCGCGGCCTGCAGGTACTGGGTGATCAGGAAGATCGAGCCGAACATTCCGAAGAACATGAACAGCGACAGCAGGTTCACCGTGGTGAAGGCGCGCCCGGCGAAGAGCCGCATGGGCAGCATCGGGTGCGGTGTGCGCAGCTCCCAGGCGACGAACGCCGCCAGCACCACCAGGCCGCCGATGCCCGAACCCAGGGTCTGCGCGCTGGTCCAGCCCTCCGCGTCACCCCGGATGATCGACACCACGACGCCGAGCAGGCCGAGGCAGGCGAGCACGGTACCCGCCAGGTCGAGCTTGGCCGCCGGCCCGAAGCTCTCCGTCAGCCAGCTCCAGGAGAGGGCGAGGAGCACCGCGCCGATCGGCACGTTCAGCCAGAAGATCCACTGCCAGGACGCGCTCTCGGTGATGAAGCCGCCGATCACCGGGCCCAGGGCGACGCCCAGGCCGCCCACTCCGCCCCACACGCCGAGCGCCGCTCCTCGCTTGCTCGGCGGGACCGCGGCGGAGAGCAGGGTGAGGGTCAGCGGCAGCACGATGGCCGAGCCGAGGCCCTGGATCGCGCGGGCCGCGATGAGCACGCCGATGCCCGGGGCGAGCGCGGCCATCGCCGACGCCCCGGTGAACAGGGTGAGGCCCGCGATGAACAGCCGGCGGCGCCCGAAGCGCTCGGCCAGCGCGGAGGCCGTGAGCAGGAAGACGGCGAAGGTGAGGGTGTAGGCGTTGACCGTCCACTCCAGGCCTTCGAGACCGGTGTGCAGATGCTCCCGGATCTTCGTCAGCGCGGTCGTGACGACGAGTTGGTCGAGGGACACCATGAAAGTGGCGACGGCGGTCACGGTCATGGTGCGGCCGAAATGACCGGTCGTGGCCTCGGACGCATCCGGAGAGGTGGTGCTGTCCATCTCCGACTCCTTTGGATTTCGAATGGACTGCGGATTGATGTGAGGTGTCTGGAAGGGCCGTTCTCGCGACCTTGCGCACTTCCGGAGAGCGCCGCACCGGGCGTGACAAATGCGGTGGGGCGTGAAACAGTTAGCCTGGAAACTGCGACACCGTCAGGGTAGACAGGAGAGAGTTAACATGTCAACTGAAGCGGGTGTCACGCCCGATGAGGCCCCCGCCGCGACCGGAACCGCCGGGCCGGAGTTCCGGGCATGGATCTCCCTGGCGCACACCTACGGCCATGTCTCCAAGGCGCTCGACCGCTCACTGACCCAGGAACACGGCATCTCCCTCGCCTGGTTCGAGGTGCTGGCCCGGCTCAACAACGCGGAGGGCCGGCGGATGCGCCTGCTGCAGCTCAGCCGCGACCTTGTCGTCTCCAAGGCGAGCGTGACCAAACTCGTCGACCGCATGGAACTCGCCGGGCTGGTACGCCGGGAGACGCCCCAGGAGGACAAGCGAGCCGTCTACGCTGCGCTCACGCAGCACGGCAGCGCCACACTGGAGAAGGCGCTGCCGCTGCAGGTCCACAACATCCGGCAGGCGCTCTCCTGCCTGGGGCGGGACGAACTTCAGAGCCTGCAGAGCATGCTCGACGACGTCATCCGCGGGTTCGACGCCCAGTGGCGCACGAAGGGCTGAGCCCGGCCGGCCCCGGGCCGCTCACCACTCGACGGCACCGATGTCGAGCGGCTGCGGCGGCCGGCCCCGCATCCGCGCGACCAGACCCAGCAGCCGTTCGTGCAGTTCCCCGGCCGGCCGGTGACAGCGGTCGCCGTGGCCGGGCAGCACCCAGCTGAAGCGGGCCTGCTCGGCCAGCCGCAGCAGCGACTCGGCCAGCTCCGCACGCGAGTACCAGACCACCGTCTCGAACACCTCGAGGTCCTGCGCGGTCCGCGACCAGTAGAGGGTGTCACCGGTGAAGCAGTACCGCTCGTCCACGACGTACACCACGCTGCCCCGGGTGTGGCCGGGTACGGGTCGCGCGGTCACCCCCGGGAGCACGTCGACCGGCTCCCGGCCGCGCAGCACCGTGTCGGCGTACGGCGCGGCGTCCCGGTCGCCCTCGTGGATCCACACCCGGGCGCCGAAGTGCCGTGCGAAACGCTGTGCGTGGGCGGTGTGGTCGCGGTGGGTCAGCAGGACGTGCGCGATGCCGCCCAGCTCCTCGTACGAGGCGGCGACGGCCGGTGTCCAGCGTGGCGTGTCCACCAGCAGATTGCCCTCCGGGCGGCGCACCAGGTAGGCGTTGGCCCCGAAGGTCCGGGCCGAGTTGTGCCCGCACAGATGGACCTCGCCGTCCAGGCGCATCGGGAAGGGGGCCGCCGGGAGCTCACCGGGGCCGCGCCGGATCGCCCGCACCGGACAGGCGACCGCCGCCCGCGCCAGGGCCAGCTCCTCCGCCTCGTCGGCCGGCTGACGGAGCAGTACCGAGCGGGCGCCGGCCTCGACGACCGTTTCCGGCGCCAGTTGGCGGGCCACGTCGCAGTTGACGCAGTTCTCGCGGATCTCCCAGGCGGGTCCGGCCTGCCCCCGCTGCTCAGCCGCCGACAAGTCGGCCCCTGAGTTCGTCGCGGGCCACCTTGCCGGTGGCGAGCCGCGGTATCTCGGAGACGACCTCCAGGCGGCGGATGCGCTGACCGGCGGTCAGGTCGGCGTTCACCGCGTCCAGAACCGCGGCGGGGTCCGCGCCTGCGCCGTCCTCGAACACGACGAAGGCCGCCGCGGACGCACCGAGCACCGGATCGGGCACCCCGACGACCGCACAGCCCTGGACCGCCGGGTGGGCGTCCAGCCTGCGCTCCACCGCGGTCGGCGACACCAGCTCGCCCCCGCACCGGAAGCAGTCCTTGACCCGGTCGAACAGGAAGAGGTAGCCGTCCTCGTCCAGATGCCCCATGTCCCCCGTGGCGAGCCAGCCGTCCTCGTCCACCGCAGAGGGCCCGGAGTGGCCCAGATACCCCTGCATCACATGCGGACCGTGGATCTGGATCTCCCCGATTCCGTACGCCGGCAGGACCTTCGCGGACTCGGGGTCGACGATCCGGATCCGGGTGCCGTCCAGGGGCAGCCCCACAGAACCGGCACGGGGTGCGTCGGGGTCGTCCGAGGACGCCAGCGACGAGGTCTCGCACATGCCGTACCCCTGGAGCAGCGGGAGACCGAAGGTGTCCGCCAGGGCGCGCACGACGCGCGGGGGAACGGCGGTGCCCCCGGACGCCATCAGGGTGACCGTGTCCAGGCGCAGGCCGGGCAGCGCGGGGTCGGCCGCGAGCTGCAGCAGGCGTACCGGGAACGTGTAGTAGTGCGTCGCGGCGGTGCGGTTGGCCAGCTCGATGGCCTCGGCCGGGCGCGCACTCGCGCACAGGACCTGCGTCGCCGCGACGGAGACCGCGGTGTTCATGTGCATCGGGTGGTAGATCGGCAGGTGGAGCAGGACCGTCGAAGAGGAGTCGACGCGGTGCGCCGCCGCCATCTGGGCCGCGTTCACCTTGACGTTGCGGTGGCTGAGCCGGACGGCCTTGGGCACCCCCGTGGAACCGCTGGTGAACAGGATCACGGCCCCCTCCTCCTCGGCCGGGGCCGCCGGGTGCCAGTCCCCGTCACCGGAGCCGTCCGGCAGGTCCTCCCCGAGGACCAGCACCCGCCGCAGGTCCGGAAGCGTGTCCAGCAGCGGCAGCAGCCGCTCCCGCACCTCGGGCGGCACGACCGCCAGACGGGCCTTCGACAGCCTCAGTACGTGCGCCAGGACGGGCGCGGGCAGCAGCGGATTGACCACGGCGGCCGTACCGCCCGCCCGCAGGATCCCGTAGTACACGGCGGGGAACCGCGGATCGAGCGCCTGGGCGACGGCCACCGTACCCGGCGGCTCGTCGAACACCTGGTGCAGCGTCCGGGCCCAGTCCGTCGCGGCCGCGTCCAGCGCGGCGTAGGAGATCTCCGCATCACCACTGCGGACCGCCACCCGTGCCGGGTGGGCGTGTGCCGCCCGGGCGAGCAGCGCGTCGACCGGCCCCTCCGCCCAGCGCAGGGGGCGGGCGGGGGCCTGTGGCGATGTCTCGGCGGTCAGCGGCGCCGTCTCGGTTCGGGTCATCTCGTCCTCGTCTCCGGCAGTCGTGTGACGGCGGCCCGCGCAGGCGGTGCCGCACGAGCGCCGACCTTGGTGAGACGGGCTCAAGGGCCGCTGTAGACCGGGTCAAGACGGGCACACGGCGCCTTTGACCCGGCCTGGAGCGGACCTTGAGCCGGCGCACCCAGCCTGCCGGTGCACCTCACCAGTCACCGATCACGCCTCGAGGAGGCTCCCTCATGGTCCAGGCGACCGCAGTGGCACCCGTACCGGTCAGCACGGAGGTCTACCAGGATCTCCAGCACTTCTACGCCCGTCAGATGCAGTCCACGGACGACCTCGACGTGCCGGCGTGGGCGGGCAGCTTCACGGAGGACGGCGTCTTCGCCACCAACGCGTTCCCCGAACCCCTCACCGGCCGGGCCGCGATCGCCGCGCACTGCGAACGGGCCTTCGCCGCGCAGGCCGAGGCAGGGATCGTCCGCCGTCATGTCATGACGATGCTGGCGGCCGACCATGCGACGGGCCCGGACGGCGACCGGGTCCACACCCGGTCGTACGTCATGGTGCTGGAGACCCGGCGCGGCGAGAAGCCGGTGATCTACTGCAGCACGCTGTGCGAGGACGTCCTCACCCGGGTGGACGGCGACTGGCAGGTGGTCCGACGCCAGGTCCACCGCGACGACCTGTGAGTTCAGCAGGCCCTCGCGTTCCGGGACGCGCAGGGTCCGGGTGAGCGCCTTCGGGGCGATGCCGTCCAGGCGGCACGGTTCGGCGAAGCGCATCATGGGACCGCGCCAACTGCCGTTGCCACACGAGAAGTTCCCGTGCCCGGCCGCCGTATGCACGCCATCGTCCGGGCACTCCCGTGGCGCCCGCTCCGGGTCAGGGCCGCACCCCGAGACGCCCGTCCCGCCGGTGTCCCGCAAGACGCCCGCGGGACGGGTCACGTCAACTTCGCCATGGGCGGACGAGCCAAGGAGAGCAGCAGCATCCCCCCAGTGACCTCAGGGCCGGCGCGGGTCCGGCCTGAGGACCGCGAAGACCGCCTGGGCCGGGTCGGCCAGCCAGGCGATGCGGCCGACGCCGGGGACGTTCGCCGCCGGCATCAGCACCGAGCCGCCGCTGTCGCCCACCGCCGTGACGATCGCGTCCGCGTCGGCCACGGCGAAGTACGGCACCCAGCGGGCGTCCTCCCGGTCGTCCCGCAGCGGTGCCACACCGCCGAAGGAGCCCTCGTCCTGGTCGCCCTCGCCGATGCTGAGCACCTGGTACGTCATGCCCGGCGCCTGCATCTCCTGCGACCGCCAGCCGAACAGCCCGTGGTAGAAGCCGATGGCCGCCCGCGGGTCACGGACGTGCAGTTCGACCCACACCAGCGCACCTTCCTCCGACGCCCGCTGCAGACCCTGCCCGTTCTGCAGCACCGCGAACTGCGCGCCCTGCGGATCGGTGAACTGGGCGAAGGTGGTCTCGCCCATGCCGGCCGGCTCGGCGCGCACCGTGCCGCCGGAGTCGGTCACGGCCCGGGCGGTGGCCCGGGCGTCGTCGGTGCGGAAGTACGTCATCCAGGCGGATCTCGCCCCCTGCTCCGTCAGCGGGCCGAGGCCGGCCACCATACCGCCGTTCTTCTGGAAGAAGCCGTAGCCGCCGCCCTGCGGGCCCGCGGAGGCGAACTCCCAGCCGAAGACGGCGCCGTAGAAGGCGACGGCCGCCTGTGTGTCCGGGCTGCCGAGGTCGATCCAGATGGGCGATCCGGTGCGGAACTCTGTGCCGAGCATGCGTCTCCTCCTGCCGGTCCGGTGCGGAAGCCGCCCGCCACTATGCCGACGGTCCGGGTCGGTCCCGGCCGGGACACGGGAAAAGAACCCCGCGAATCTGCGCAGGAGTGACACATGTGCTGCACACAGCCTTTCGAAAGGCTCGTTACCGTGACGGTCGCCCGCTCTCCCAGGACTCAGGAAGACCACAGATGGACTACTGCTCCTCGTGCCGTCGGCATCTCAACGGCGCCCTGGTCTGTCCCGGGTGCGGTGCCTACGCCCCGGACATAGCCCCGCCCCGCGCCCACGCCGGTGTCACGCCCGCACCGCTCGCCGCCGACAGCTGGTTCGACGCCGGGCAGCCCGCCGCCGAGCCGTCCGCCGGCCTCGCCGACACGGCCACGGACGTGCCGCCCG
>NZ_JBEPBF010000066.1:0-53294 GCF_040298985.1 Streptomyces sp. NPDC001093
ACCCCGGGCCCCTCCCCACGCTGGGTTTTTTCTTTTTGGGGGGCGGGCCGCCGATGTGGGGGGGGGCGCTGGCGCGCCCCCCGCCGTGCGGGCAAGGGGCCGCGCAGGCGGCCGATCCGCTGAGCCCCGCCGAGGAGGCGGCCTTCCGTGCCCTGGTACTGCGCGAGCAGCCCGGCTACCGGGCCCGAGGCTGGCGCAGCGCCCTGCGGGGCGCCTGCGGGAAGGTCGTCGCGCACCTCAGGATCCTGGAGTAGTCCGCCGCCTCGAGTTCCGCAGAACGATTCACTTCGGGGCGGGGGACGAATTTCCTGATGATTCGTCATATCTGTAAGGCGGGCTGCTCGTTCGGGTCTGAACAAGTGATTCTTCCGGCCGATGGGAGGAGCACATGGAAACGGGCATCCCGGCCCGCCTGTGGGAGGCCGACACCCCAGGTGGCCCCGAGGTGGCTTTCGTCCGAGACAGCGATGTCCCGCGCCACCTGGACACCCTGCCGGACGGCAGCGAGACGCTGGTCATCGGCGATGTGGAGGGTGCCGCCGAGTCGGGACACCGCCAGGGCCAGAACGACTACGGCTTCCTCGGCACCTGCGGGCTGTGCGCCTGCGAGGGCGTACTGCGCTGGTTCGGTGTCGAGGTCACCGAGCACGACGTGGTCGACCACGCGGTCCGCAACGGCCTGTGCCACGTCTCCGACGTCGCCGCGGAGTGCGGCGGCACCACCATGGAGCAGCAGGCCCGGATCCTCAGTGATCTCGGGGTGCCTGCGGCCGTCGTGGAGTACCGCTCCTTGGAGGAGCTCGCGATGATGCTCGAAGAGGGCCGCGCCGCGATCATCGCCGCGAACGCCGGTGTGCTGTGGAACGACGCCGACTACTGGGACTACGGGCAGGCCAACCATGCCGTGCGGGTCACCGGTGTCGCCAGGGCCCCGGCCACCGGGGGAATCCAGGGGTTCTACATCAACGACAGCGGCACCGGTCAGGACGCCCGCTTCGTCAGCGCCGCCGACCTGACGGGGGGCTGGCTGGAGGCCGGGGGGCTCGCCGTCGTCACGGATCTGGTCTGCACCGGGCGCGGTGACACGATCGGCACGGCCACGGATGTGGCGGAGACAGCAGAACAGCATCAGCGAGCGACGAGGACGACACCGTGAACAGCTCCCGCCCCGAGCAGCCGGCCGCAGGCCGTTCCACGCCGTACGGCCAGGTGCGCAAGGAGTTCACCACGCACCGGCTCACCCGTGACGAGGTGCCGGTCGGGCACACCGTCTCGCTTCCGCTGCCCACCCTCCGCTGGGCACGCCCCGGTTACGCCGCCTTCGCCGCGCCGTCCCGCCGGGAGCCGGGCCGCCCGCAGATCCTCGGCGCCCCCGACCGCTGGTGGGTCATCGACGCTGAACGGCACGCCCTGCTCACCTACAACCTCACCGCCGTGGCGAGCTTCACCGGCGCCCCGCTCACCGGTCCCCTCACCCTGGCCCCCGTCGGCCGCCCGGTCGCCTCCGTACGGGAGGAACTGCGCATGTTCGACGAGGTGATGGCGCAGGCCGCCCCCCGGTTCCTGTACGGCGAGGCAGCCTCCCGCGCCGAGCGGGACGAGCTGGGTGAGCTGCTGCCGCTCGTGCTCCGCGCCGAACTGCTGCCCTGGTACGCGGCGCTCACCCCGGACTTCTTCGGCTGGCTCGGCATCGACCCGTCGCAGGAGGTGCACCCCGATGACCGATGACAAGCCCGTGCCCGCCGAGCGGATCATCGCCGACGCGCTCGCGCTGGCCCAGGAGTGCGGCTGGCGCCCCGCCGTGGAGTTCGCCGCCGCTCTGCCCGCCGCCGACGATCAGGCCGTACGGTTCTTCGCCGCCGCCGGCGACAGCGGGGCCGAGCAGCTGCGCTGCCGCCTGGCCGAACGGCCCGGCGCGGCGCAGATCAGCGTAACCCCGCTGGAGGACATCGACGCCGACGCCGGGCTCGCCCTGTACCCCAACCGCGCCCTGGCCGTGCTGCGTTGCGGTGAACTGCTCACGCCCGCCGCCGTCGAGGCCGCCGCGGCCATTGTGCGCAGGCCCGCCGGCAGCGGCCTCGCAGTACTGAGCCACGCCGAGGTCCTGACCGGCCCCGACGACCTCGACCTCGTCCAGCGCGGCATCTGGCGCACCCTGTTCGCCGACGCACCGCTCGCCTGGGCCGGACAGGACCTCGCCGAGTACGGGGTGCTGCTGTGGGCCGATCCGTCGGCCGAGCCCGCCGCGTTCCTGGCCGCGCGACTCGCCCGCGACGCGGACCGGCTGGCCACATGGTCGGACGGCCCCGGCGCGGCGGGTGCCGAGCTCCAGGCCCGCCGCGCGGCGCACCTGCTGGACCTCATGGAACACGCCGCCGACACCACCGAGCACCAGCAGCCCGCCACCGAAGCCCGAACGGCCGCCCGCCGGCTCACCCGGGCGCGCACGCAGGCCGGGGAACTGCGCCGGCGCTGGCTCAAACGGCTCGACGAGGACCGCGCCACACTGAGCCGGCAGCTGGAGGCCTCCCTGGACGTCTTGGAGCAGGAACTGCTCAGCGCCCTGCGCGAGGCCGCCCGGCGTCAGCCGCGCCACGCCCAGCCGGTGCGAGACCGGTTGGACCGGGAGCTGTGCAGATGGGCCGCGGCCACGCGCGAACTGGCCGCGCGCCGCACAGCCGAGCACCACCGCGACCTCGTACGCCTCGCCGACGAGCTCGACTGGGAAGTGATCGACGGCGTCACAGAGGGCGAAACGCCCTGCAGGGAACGGCTGTTGAGCGGTGGCCGCTTTGCCGTCGGCTTCGAAGGACTCGGCGCCGTGGCGCACCCCACCGCTGATCGCCCGGCTCAGGGCGGCCTTTCCGCATGGCCGTCGCGCGCCGCGGTGGGCGCCGCGATCGGTGTCGGCGCGGCCATCCTGGCGAGCGACGACCCGCAGCTCGCCCTCGCGCTCGGGACGGCCGGCGCGGCAGGCGGTGCGGCCAGCACCTACTTCGCGGGACAGGAGAGCGGACGGCGGGCGGCGGCCGAGGCCCGACGGGTCGTCGCCCAGCGCGTCGGAGAGATCCGTGACACCGTCCGCGACCGGCTGCGCGGCGCGGCCGAGTCGGCCCGCACGGAGGCCGCCGCCACATTCGACGCCCTCGACCGGCAACTCGCCGCCGCCGTACGCCGTGCCGAGCAGCACGCGGCCGGGGCACCCTCCGACACAGCCCTTGCGACACCACGCCAACGCCTCACCGAGCTGCGGGACCGCCTGCGGGCGGCGACCGGAACCTGAACGGGCCGGACCGCCCGTTCTTGCTCCCCTCTCCCCGGGCCCGGCCTGCTCGCTCCGCACACCGCGAGCGCCTCCGGTGCCCCGCTCACCGTGAAAGGAACGTCCCCATGCCGCAGCCAGAGGAGAGCGTCGTGCCCAAGACGCCCGCCAGGAGCACGCTCGGTGACAAACTCCGCCCCGCCGTCGAAGCCGCCCGGACCAAGGCCGGTGGCGCGATCGACGGCCTGACCGGGATCGCCCAGGCGCTCAGCATGACCGAGACGTCGGCCGGGCTGCGGGAGACCGCCCAGCAGCTGCGCGCCGACACGTTCAAGATCCTCATCATGGGCCGCTTCAAGAACGGCAAGTCGACCCTGCTCAACGCCCTGCTCGGCGGCACGACCAGGCCGGTCGAGCTGCACGGGCACCAGGGGCCCATGATCGTGGACGATCTGCCGGCGACCGCGGTCCTCACCGAGGTGCGCTACGCCGATGAGCCGTATGTGCGCGTCTGGTCGAAGGAGGGCAAGAGCGAGACCTGGACGCTCGGCCGCTATCTCAACGAGTCCGCGCTCGGCGTGGACCGGGAGGAGAACAAGGAGCGGTTCGAGGCGATACGCCAGTTCGAGATGGGTTTTCCCGCACTGCTGTGCGCCGACGGGTTCACGATCTACGACTCGCCGGGCCTGGAGGACGAGGGCGAACTCGACGTGATCACCCTGGAAGCCGTACGTCGCTGCGATGTCGCGATCGTCGTCTACAGCACCAGCGCCGCCATGGGCAAGGGCGAGCGGATGAACGCCGCCAAGGCCGTCGACGGCGGCGCCAGGGTCTTCTCGGTGGTGAACCTGTGGGACGGCCGCCCCGTCGACGAACGGCTGCGGGCGTTCATCTGGAACCGGTACGTGCACGAGGAGCTCGGCGGCCCCAAGTACACCCCCGAGCGGGACCTCACCGCACAGGGCCTCTTCTTCGTCGACGCCCGGGCCGCCCGCAAGGCCCGCTACGGAGGCGACGAGACGGACGCCGTACGCTCCGGACTCACCGACTTCGAGCAGTATCTGGGTGCCTATCTGCAGCGCGAGCGGCTCCAGATCCACCTGAGCAAGTTCGCCACTCAGGCCGGGGGCCTCGCCGACGGCATCGAACAGCACATCGGGCAGCGGCGGGCCGCGGTGGCCGCCGACCAGCAGCAGCTGCTCGCCGCGTACCAGACCGTGCAGCCGCGCCTCGACGAACTGTCCACGCGCCCCGGCAAGCTGGCCCCGGTGTTCCGGCGGGCGCGCCGCGAGGCGGAGGCGACCTTGTCCGCGAGTTTCCAGTCGCTGCACGCCCGTATCCTCCAGGACCTGCCCGGCCATCTCGAGACCGTGCAGCCGCCCACGGGCGACAATTTCCTGAAGGTCTTCCAGCAGAAGCAGCTGGTGAAGGAGCTCTACCAGGAGGTGGGCAGCCACCTCGACAACCAGGTCATGCAGTGGGCGACGGAGCAGGCGCTGGACGAGATCGGGCCGGTGCTCGAGAACCTGACCGAGGAGATCGAGGCCGAGGCGACGCTCATCAGCGCCAAACTGGAGGACATCCACCTGGAGCTGACCGGCTGGCGCCCCGAGGCCAGCGGGAAGGGTGTGGTCACCACCAAGGAGAGGCTGCTGACCGCGGTCGGCTCGGTCCTCCTCGGTGACCTCCCCAGCGCCCTCGGCGGCGGTGCGGGCGGACTGCGCGGCGCGGTGGGCGCGGCCGTCGGCGGCCTGACCGCGGGGTTCGTCCTGGCCGTGGCGGGGCTTGTGGGCACGGCGGTGTTCTGGCCGGTGGCGCTGGCGGTGGCCGCGCTGGGCAGCATCCTCGGCGGCGGTTCGGGACTGGTGAAGAGGGCCAGGAGGAAGGTGCTGGCCGACGCCGAGGCACAACTGCCGAAGATGCGGGCGGCGCTGCTCCCGAAGATCGCCGAGGAGCTGGGGCGCAACTTCGACGCGATGGAGTCGGCCGTCACCGCCGAGTTCCGCAAGGTCGTGGACGAGGAGCGGCGCAACGTCGAGGACATCATCAAGCTCAACCAGGCCGATCGCGCCGCACGCGCCAAGACCCTCACAGAGCTGGAGGCCTTCGCCGGGAAACTCGCCGAGCACCGGACGACCCTCAAAGCGGCCCTCACGGTCGCCAAACAGGGGTGAGCGCGATGACGTACCCCTGGGACGGCATCCCCACGCCCGAGCTACCCGCGGCGCTGCGGCGGCAACTCGCCGAGCAGCATGGCGAGGCGTACGCGGCCGAGGTGGAGCGGACCGTGCTCGCGGGCGTGCGGAGGGCGCAGGCGCCGGGCGCGACCGTCGTGTTCGGCGGGCACTTCAGCTGCGGCAAGTCGACGCTGCTCAACGCGCTGCTGGGCCGCGACCTCCTGCCGACCGACGATTTTCCCGAGACCGGCGTGGCCTGCCGGATCATCAGCGGTCCACGCGAGCGTGCCGTCGCCGAGACGGTCGACGGCGACGTCGAACTCGCCTTCGGGCGTGCTGCGCTCTCCGGTGTCGTCTCCCTCGTCGGCGCGGACGGCGAGTACCGCGAGGCCGTCCATGCCGTGCGTGAGGTCCGCGTGACGGTCACGGACGGCGGACCGGCCGCGCAAGGGTGCTGCTGGATCGACTCGCCCGGCATCGACGACACACCCGCCGTGCACGAGCGGGCCGTGCGGATCGCCGATACCGCCGACGCGCTGGTGTGGGTGGTGGACTCACGCCGGCCGCTGTCGGTCGGTGAGGCCGAGTTCCTGCGCGAACACCGGGAGCGCACCGGGACGGGCGCGGCGCTGTTCGTCGTCAACGCCTTTCTGCCCGAGGACACCGCGGCGGGCTGGGGGCGGTTCCTGAGCCGCGCCGACTATTTCCGCGCGCGGATCGCCGCGCTCGACGACGCGGCCGCCGAGGTCGTGTTCGTCTCGGCTCGGGCGGCATCCGGCGGCGCGGACCGCGGGCCGGACTTCGGCCTCAGCGAGGTACGTCAGCACCTGGACGCCCTCGGCCTGCGCACACACCCTCAGGTGCGTGCGGTACGACTGCGCCGAGCCGCCCTGGTGCTCGACCGGCTCGCCGACGAGACCGCGGACCGGCGCACCCGGCTGCACCGGGAGAACCGGGCGAGCGAGCGCCGCAGGGCCGAGCTGGAGCGGAAGGCGGCGGCGGTACGCGCCGAACGGATGCGGGACGGGACAGCGCGGCTCATCGCGAAGTGCTTCGAGCGGCGCGGGTGCGAGGTGCGGCGGTGCGGGCCCGCAGTCGCCGCCGAAATGGGCGACAGCGGCCCCCTGTCACGCGACGGACGGTACGCCGCCTCGCTCAACCAGCGCGTCGAGAAGATCTGCGAGGCCCTCGCCGACGACCTCATGACCGCCGTCACGAAGGTGGCGCAGGAGGAGCAGCACCGCCTGCCCGGCACCGACGTACGGACCGCGCTCGGCCGCACGCTCCACCCCGGCACCCTGACCCTCAACGTGCCCGACACCCCGCTCGGTGTGGCCCGCGGGGGAGCGGGCGGGGCGCTCGGGGCCGCCCTCGGCACCCTGCTGCTGCCCGGGGTCGGCACGGTCCTCGGCGCGCTCGCCGGGTCGTTCACCGGGGCCGCATCCGCCGCCGAAGTCGCCGTGGGCCGCGACCGCGAGGGCGCGAAGGCCGACGCCCTGCGCGCGGCCGAGGACGCGGCGCGGGTCCTCGAGGCCAGAAGGCCCGCCGTGACCCGCCTGTTCACCAAGGCCTGCACCCCGCTGCCGGTGCCCGCGCCCGCCACCGACCCCGGGCCGACGGCCGCGCTCGGCCGGCTGCACGACCATCTGCGGGCGCAGGCGGAGCGGCTGACGGCAGCCGCTGCGCAGGTGCCCGCACCACGGGCCGACGGGACGGTCGTGTCGGAGGACATGAGATGAACGGTGTGGTCGGAGTCATCGGGGTCGACCCGCAGCATCTGAGGACCACGGTGGTGCTCCGCGAGGGCGACGGGCCGGCCGCCCGGCTGGCTCCGGTCGGGGACGGCGTGCGCCGCTGTGTCCCCAACGCGGCCGACGCGGACGGGCGTTGGGGCAGCGAGGCCGCGGCGCAGCGGCTGGCCGGGGCACGGCCCACGGACGCGGACACCGAACTGTACGGGTGGCGGTGCGATGCCTGGTCCCCCGAGTTCCGGGCCGGACTCCACCGCCGCCTCACCCGCTACCTCGGGGAGGTGCCACCGGTTCCGCTGCACGGCTACCGCACGTGCGTGGCGGTCCCGCCGTCCGGCCCGGCCGAGGCGGACGAGTGCTGGCCGGAGGCCGAACCGGTCGGCCCGACGGATGCGCTGCTGTGCCGCTGGCTCGCGGGCGGCCCGGGTGCGCGGGCGGTCGTGTCTGTTGCCGTGGGGGACACGTGGAGCCTCACCGGCGCGTACCGCCTGGAGGACACAGCGGACGGGCCGCGAGTCACCCGCGTGGGCACCCTGCGGCGCGCCGACGGGACCGGCACCTGGCGCAGCGCACTGCTGCGGCGCGTGCTCGACCGCTGCCCCCCGGCCGTCCTCGGGCCGCTGGTCCTCGCGGTGCTGGACGGCGTCGAGGACTTCGCGACCGGGCTCCGGCTCGGCGCCCCGGACCGCCAGGTGACCTGGGCGGGGCCGCTGGCCGACATCCTCTACACCCCCTTGAAATTGACGCCACGTCAGTTCATGGCGGGCCCCGAGACCGGGCCCGCCGTAGCCGGTCTCACCCTGGCGGTGCAGAGCGCGGTACGGGACCTCGGCGCGGGCGCCGGCGACGCGGAGGCGCCGCTGATCGTGCTCGGCGGCCCGGGTGCCGTGTGGCCGCTGCGCTTGGTGCTCTCGCCCCGCCTCGGCATCCTGTGGCAGAGCACGGATCCCTGCCTGGACCTGGCATGCGGGGCGAGCTGGTGGCCGAGCCT
The DNA here is from genome assembly GCF_040298985.1 of Streptomyces sp. NPDC001093. Taxonomy (NCBI): domain Bacteria; kingdom Bacillati; phylum Actinomycetota; class Actinomycetes; order Kitasatosporales; family Streptomycetaceae; genus Streptomyces; species Streptomyces sp. NPDC001093. Next base: position 8,182 of record NZ_JBEPBF010000066.1, read on the forward strand.
GCGGGGACGGTTCCGGGGGAGATCCGACGGGAGCGGACAGGCGGGGCCGGCGGCCGGTGGGGCAGGGGCGACGAGCGCTGCCGGTGGGCTCGGCGCCGCCGGCGGCCCTGACGGTGCGCAGGGCATCTCCGGTCCCGGTGAACCCGTCGGCCCCGGCAGCCTTGCGGGCACCGCTCCCTGCGGCACCTCCCCGTACGACGACATCCCGCCCTGGCAACGCCCGTAGTGCGCAGGCAGCACACACTCGTGGATCCGCGCTCCTGCCTGCCGTGACCGGCGCCGCCGAACCCTTCGCCCCCGAACCCACGCCGCCACGCGCCGACGTGAAGCATCCGTACGAGGCCGACACGGAATCCCGAGCGCCTCGTACCCCGGTAGTCCCCTCCTCCAGCAGTCCCGTCCCCCGGTGCTCCCGCGCCACCGCTGCCGCACGCGGCATCGCCCCGCCCGCGGCCCGGCGCCCGCCGAACCGTCCGCCCTGCCTGCCCCGTCATCCGCCGGAGGCCCCGATGACCACGCTCCCCGACCCTCCCGCCCTGCCCGCCGTCACCCCCGCCGGGGCCGTGCCGGCCGACGCCCTCGGCCTCACCGAGGCGTTCGACGCGGCCTGGGCCGCCGAAGACCTGCCCGAACTCCTGCTCGCGTTGCTGGAACGCCGCCACCTGACCGCCTTCGAGCCGTCCCGCTGGCACGTCACCCCCGCCTCCGACGGTGACGCCCGGCCCCTGCTGCACGAGGTGCTGGGCCTGGGCCGCCCCCGCGCCCAGGTGCCGCCCGGCCCCGCGATGACCCAGGTCCTGACGGCCTGTCACACTCCGGGCCAGGCAACTGTCTCCGTTCTGTTCGGCGACGGCACCGGCCACCGGATCTTCTTCGGCGGGCGGCGCACCGCCGGTGCGGGCGGCGGCAGCGCCACCGACTTCCTCGCCGGACAGGCAGGCGCACTGCAGGCGCACTTTCCCGGACTGCGCCTCGGCCCCGCCCTCCCGCTGAACGGCACCGGCGGCCCGGACCGGACCGCCCTGTCCGATGTGACGTCCTTCCTGTACTCCGCGCCCGCGCTCGCCGTCGTCACCGGCATCCCGTCGGCCCGCACCGACGTCGCCGGACGAGCGCTGCAGAGCATGGACCGGCTGGCCGCGGCGCTCGGCGGCCGCCGCTACGCGCTGGTGACGGTGGCCGAACCGCTCGGCGCCGACGTGCTCGACGAGACGCTGGACCGCACCCGCAGACTCCGCGGTGACACCCACGCCCATGCGCGGCGCACCCTGACCGTCAACCGGGCCGACGGCGTCTCGGCGTCCCACGGCGAGTCCCGCGCGGAAGGCGGAGCACAGGGTGCTCTCGCGAACGCGGCCGGATATCTCGCGGTGCTGGGCGCGTTCTGCACCGCGGCCGGCAGTCTCGTCGTGTCCGTGTCGCGGCGCCGTGCGATGGGCCTCGGCGGTGCCGCCATGACGGGGCTCAGCGGACTGCCCGCCGCCATGGCAGGACCGTCCCGCTCGACGACGAGCGAGACCGGGACAAGCCGCACCGTGACACGCGGCGCCGGCATGGAGGTCCTCGACGCGAACGCACAGGCCTGCGAGGAAGTGCTCCAGCGCCACCTCGACCGGATGACCGGGGCCAGAGGCGACGGCTGGTGGCGGCTTTCGGTGTACGTGGCCGCCGACGGCGACACCACCCTCGCCGCGGTCACCGGCGCCCTGCGCGGCATCTGCACGGGCCCTGGTACCGAGCTCGACCCGATCCGCGTTCTGCGTGCCGACCCGTGGGCCGTCCGCGCCGCCATGACCGGCGCCCGCTCCCTGCACCTGCGCTCCGCCCTGGGCGGACCCGCGCATCCGCTCGGCGCGGCCTTCGACTCCCTCGGCACCTGCGTCACCTCCGCGGAACTGGCCGTCCTGACCGGTCCGCCGCAACGCGAGATCGCCGGGGTGCCGATGCGGGAGGCCGGCGAGTTCGCCCTCACCGCACCGCCTGGGCCCGACGACCCCGGTGCCGCCGTACACCTCGGACAGCTGCTCGACACGCTCGGCCGGCCACTGCAGCCCGTCACCCTCACCGCCGAGGCCCTCAACCGGCACGTCCTCATCGCCGGGATGACCGGCTACGGCAAGACGACCACGGCCAAGGGCATCCTCATCCAGGCCCACACCCGCCTCGACGTGCCGTTCCTCGTCATCGAACCGGTCAAGGCCGAGTACCGCGCCCTGGCCGCCCACCCCGAACTCCGCGGCCGCCTGCGCGTCTACGCGATCGGCACCGACGGCGTGCTCCCGCTGCGTCTCAACCCCCTCGCCCCCGTCGACTCCGTTCCCCTGCTGCGCCACATCGACTTGCTCAAAGCGGTCTTCAACGCGGCCTTCCCGATGTTCTCCGGCATGTCCTACGTCCTGGAGGAAGCGCTCCTGGAGGTGTACGAGGAGCGCGGCTGGAACCTGCACACCTCCCTCAACGACGCCCTCGGCACCAACCCCTCGGCCGAGGACCGCGCCGCCCTCACCCCCCGCCTGCGCGACCTGCACGACAAGATCGAGGAAGTGCTGCAACGCCGCGGGTACGGCCCCGAGGTGCACCAGAACCTGGGCGCCGCGCTGCGCTCCCGTATCGGCAGCCTCCTCGTCGGCGCCAAGGGCCTGGCCCTGGACACCCGGCGCAGCCTCGACCCACGCGACCTGTTCGAACGGCCCTGCGTGGTCGAACTGCGCAACCTCGGCGACGACGAGGAGAAGGCCTTCGTCATGGCCCTGCTCCTCAGCCTCCTGTACGAACACGCCGAGTCGCGTCAGCGTCTGCCCCGCCCCGACGCGCCGAGCAGCCTGCGCCATCTGACCCTGATCGAGGAGGCGCACCGCCTGCTGCGGGCCGGGCGCGGCGCGGCCGGTGCCGAATCACCCGACGCCCAGGCCAAGGCCGTCACCCTGTTCACCGACCTGCTCGCCGAGATGCGCGCCTATGGAGAGGGCTTCATCGTCGCCGACCAGATCCCGTCCAAACTCGCCCCCGAGACGCTCAAGAACTCCAACGTCAAGATCCTGCACCGGCTCACCGCCCATGACGACCGCGCAGCCGTCGCCGCCGCCACCAACCTCGACGACGCCCAGAGCCGCCACCTCGCCGCCCTTCCGCCCGGCGAGGCCGTGGTCCACGACGACCGCATGCACGCGGCGGCGCTGACCGCCATCACCGCGCAGCATCCCGACACGGTGCCCGGCACCGTCCCCGACAGCGCCGCCGACCGCACGTACCTCCACCGCAACGCCGCCTGCGTGAAGTGCCCCCGCCCCTGCACCTACCGCCCGACCGCCCGTCACCGTGCCCCCGCCGACCCCGCACTCCTGACCTTCTTCGAGGCGGTGCTACGGGAGACCGATCCGGAGCAGGCCTGGCACGCCTGGACCGGCTGGCGCGACGCCTGGCGGACCAGCACCCGTGTCCAGGACGAGGAAACCCGTACGGGCCGCCTCTACTGCACCGCCACCCAGGCCGGCCACCGCTGGCTGCGCACCCGCGAGGACGACCGAGCCCGGGCCGCCGACGGCACCGTCCGCCTCCCTGCCCCCGACCGCCTCCTCGCCGTGGACCACGCATCCCGCGCCCTGGCCCGCCTCTGCGCCGCCTGGCTGGCCGCCGACACCCTCGACGAGAGCGCCCGCACGCGCTACACCGACACCGGCCGCTCCCTGCGCACGCTCGTCGCCGACAACCCGGTGAACCCCCGCCCCGGCTGCGTCCACTGCCCGGCCCGCTGCCTGTACGAACCCCAGGCGGCCCGGCACCTGCCGGCCCTGGCCGAGAAACTCGCGGCCCGGGCCACCGCCCCCACCACCGCGTCCCAGCGCGCCCGCGCCCTGGAACGCGCCGCCGCCGAGGACCCGGCCCTGCACCCCACCTGGACCGCGCTCCCCGACGCCACAGCCCGCCGCGACCTGCTGTACTGCCTGGTCGCCCAGTCCGTGTCCCACGAAAACCAGCCGACCCCCGACGACGTCCTGCAGGCCCTGAGCGCCGACCCTGCCGTCCCGGCCCCACGAGACTGAGCGCCGACCTGCTCCGGTACCCACGGGGTCGCGGCATGTCATGGCCGCGTGCTCATCCCCGGCGAACTGGGCGATTCCCCCGGCACACACCATCGCCAGGAGGCCCTGGAAGCCTGGCCGAGAGCACACGGGAACACGGCATACCCCCCGTTGGCCGAGTACGCCGACCAGTGCACCGGGAACCTGTAGGACGGACCCGACATGGAGCACGCGATGCCGACGAGAATCCTGCTGGAGGGACGCCCCGGTGTGGGCAAAACGACCATCGTTCGCCGATTGGCGGGGCTCCTGCGCACCCGGAGGGCTGTCGGCTTCACCACGGAGGAGATCCGGCACGGCGGTGCCCGGAGCGGTTTCGCGCTGGAGACACTGGAGGGCGGTCTGCGAGCCGTGCTCGCCCATGTCGACTTCCCCGGTCCACCGCGGGTGGGCCGGTACGGCGTCGACCTGAGCGTCATGGAGCGGCTCGCGCTGCCGCCGCTCAGGTCGGCTGCGGCGGATCCTGCTCCTGGGGATCTCGTGCTGATCGACGAGCTCGGGCGTATGGAGGTGGCGTGCACCGAGTTCCAGGACACGGTCCGGCGCCTGTTCGAGTCCGACATCGACATAGTCGCCACGGTCCATGCACACCGTGACCCGTTCACCGACGCCCTCAAGCAGCGCCCCGACATCACCCTCGTCCACGTGACCCGGACCAATCGGGACGCCCTCCCCGGGGATCTGGCAGCACAGCTCGAGGGGCCATGACAACCGTCACTCCCTCGTTCCCTCGGCGCCAAAACCGTTCGCCAGACGGGGCGGCGCCCTGCTTGGCTCACCCCATGAGCGATCTCCACATCCGCTTCGCCGGCCTCGCGGACATCGACACCGTGCTGCAGTTCTGGCGCGAAGCCGCGGAAGGAACGAGCATCAGCGACGACCACGACGGCGTCGCCCGGCTCATCACACGAGACCCCGAAGCCCTGCTCCTCGCAGAGCGCGACGGCATCCTCGCCGGAACCGTCATAGCCGGCTTCGACGGATGGCGGTGCTCCGCCTACCGACTGGCCGTACACCCCGACCACCGGCGGCGAGGCGTCGCCACCGCCCTGCTGGAAGCCGCAGAACAACGCTTCACCGCCCTGGGCGGACGACGCGTCGACGCCATGGTCCTGGAGGCCAACGAACAGGCCCACCACACATGGGCCGCCACCGGCTACCACCGCCAGGACCACTGGCAGCGCTGGGTGAAGCCGCTCACCGAGTGAGACACCGAGCCGTCTTTGCCCATCCTTTACCATAGAGGGAGCACTCGGCCCTCTGTGAAAGGTGTGAGCGTCCGCCCATGGGCGAGCCCCCCGGTCCGCGCCACCGCGCGCCCCGTCCTGCCCTGTCCGATCATGGGACGGGGGTGACCCGATGACCGAAGTGCTGCTCCTTCTGGTGGCCATCCTGCTGTCGATGGCCTGCGGCGCCTTCGTGGCGGCGGAGTTCTCGCTGACCACGGTGTCACGCGGCGAGCTGGAGCGGGCCGCCGAGCGCGGCGAGCGCGGCGCCGCCGGTGCCCTGAAGGCCGTCCGGAACCTGACCTTCCAGCTCTCCGGCGCCCAGCTCGGCATCACCGTCACCAACCTGGTCGTCGGTATGCTCGCCGAGCCCTCCATCGCCAAGCTGCTCGCCGGGCCGTTCCGGGCGATGGGCCTCTCCGCCGGGACGGCGAGTTCGGTCGCCCTGGTGCTCGGCACCGCCCTGTCGACGGTGTTCCTGATGGTCGTCGGCGAGCTGGTGCCGAAGAACTGGGCGATCTCCTCGCCGCTGGCCATGGCCAAGCGGGTCGGCAACCCGCAGCGCTGGTTCAGCGCGACCTTCCGGCCCTTCATCACGCACCTGAACAACACCGCCAACCATGTCGTGCGCCGGTTCGGCATCGAGCCCGCCGAGGAGCTGGCCTCGGCACGCGGTCCGCAGGAGCTGGCGGCGCTCGCCCGGCACTCCGCCAAGGAGGGCGCGCTGGAGCCGGACACCGCCGAGCTGTTCGTACGGACGCTGAACCTGGCCGACCTGACGGCGGTGAACGTGATGACCCCGCGCGTCCAGGTCGTCGCCCTCGACGCGCAGGCGACCTGCGAGGACGTGGCGAACGCGACCCGGGCCACCGGTCTGTCCCGGTTCCCCGTCTACCAGGGCGGCCTGGACTCGGTCGTCGGCGTCGCCCACATCAAGGACATCCTGGCCATGCCGGCCGAGCAGCGCCGCCACCGCCGCGTCTCCCAGGTGATGCGCGAGCCGCTGATGGTCCCCGAGTCCCTGACCGTCGACCGGCTGCTCGACCGGCTGGGCGGCAAGCGCACCATGGCCGTCGTCATCGACGAGTACGGCGGCACGGCCGGCGTGGCGACCCTGGAGGACATCGTCGAGGAGGTCGTCGGCGAGGTGCGGGACGAGCACGACCCGCACGAGACGCCCGACCTCGCCCCCGCCGGGGCGGACGAGCAGGGCCGGGCCCTGTACTCGGCCGACGGCTACGCCCGCACCGACCAGCTCGCGCGCGTGGGGCTGCGGATGCCCGAGGGGCCGTACGAGACGCTGGCCGGCCTGGTCGCGACCCTGCTGGGGCGGATACCGGTGACCGGTGACACGGTCGAGGTCGCGCGCTGGCGGCTGGACGTGGTGGACGCCACGGGCCGCCGGGCGGCGCGGGTGCTGCTGCACGCACCCCTGGACGACGAGCAGGCCCACGAGACCGCGGAGGGGGCGCGATGACCGCCGTACAGCTGCTGATCGGTCTGGCGACCCTCGTCGTCAACGCCTTCTTCGTCGGCGCCGAGTTCGCGCTGATCTCCGTGCGCCGCTCGCAGGTCGAACCGCTGGCCCAGGAGGGCGACCGGCGCGCGAAGAGCGTGCTGTGGGGCCTGGAGCACGTCTCCGCGCTGCTGGCAGCCGCCCAGCTCGGCATCACGTTGTGCACGCTGGTCCTGGGTGTGGTCGCCGAGCCGGCGATCGCGCATCTGCTGGAGCCGGTGTTCCACGCGGTCGGCGTGCCCGTGAGCGCGGGTCACGCGGTGTCCTTCGTGATCGCCCTGACCCTGGCGACCTATCTGCACATGCTGCTGGGCGAGATGGTCCCGAAGAACATCGCGCTGGCCGAACCGGTGCGCAGCGCGCTGCTGCTCGGCCCGCCGCTCGTCACGCTGTCCCGGACGCTGCGTCCGGTGATCTTCACGGTCAACGCCTTCGCGAACGGACTGCTGAAGCTGCTCAGGGTCGAGGCGAAGAACGAGGTCTCGGCCACCTTCACGGACACCGAACTCGCCGAGATCGTCAAGGACGCCAGCCAGGCCGGGCTCATCGACGACCGGGCGCAGGAGCGGCTGCACGACGCCCTGGAGCTGGGCAGCCGGCCCGTGCGCGATGTCGTCGTGCCGCTGAAGCGGGTGGTGTACGCACACATGGGCGTCACCCCGGAGCAGCTGGAACGGCTGTCGGCCGACTCCGGCTTCTCCCGGTTCCCCGTGGTCGACGTGGGACGCCGGATCGTGGGCTATCTGCACGTCAAGGACGCGCTGGACGCCTCGCCGCGGGACGTGCCGTTCCGGCTGCGGGACATGCGGCCCATCGCGCGCGTACGGGAGCGGACCCCGCTGGACGACGTCCTCACCGCGATGCGCGGCAGCCGTACGCACCTAGCTGCGGTGCTCGGCGACGACGGCCGACTGGCCGGACTGGTCACCATGGAGGACGTGCTGCGAGAGCTCTTCGGGCAGCCTGCGTGAGCCTCCGGCGGCTCGGACGGAGCCCGACCGGCCGGGGTGCCGTCGTTCCGGGTCCGGGGTGAGACCTTTGTCCGACCCTGGGCGCGACCGGCCATACCCGGAGGTCTGGTCCGAGCCGGGTGAGGTCCGGTCCGAGCCGGGGTGCGGCCTGGCCGCGCCCCGGGTGGGCCTCGTCCGACCCGGAGTACGGCCTCGTCCGCCCCGGGTGTGGCCTGGTACGACCCGGGGCGGGACTGGTCCGGACACCGGGTGGGCCTGGGTGCTCCTGGTCCGACCTGCGGTGCGCCTGGTCCCGGCCCGTGGTGCGCCTGGTCATCCGGAACCAGGGTGAGGCCGGGCGTTTCCGAGGTGGGCCGGGCGATTCCGGGGGCCGGGCGATTCCGGGGTGAGGCCGGGTTTTTGCGGGGTGAGGCCGGGTTTTTGCGGGGTGACCGACCGGTGGGTATGGAGCCGGGATACCATCGCTCACGCCATGCACACGAATCCCACATCTCCCCCGTACAGCAGCCTGGTCGCGGTCGGCGACTCCTTCACCGAGGGCATGTCGGACGTGCTGCCCGACGGCTCCTACCGGGGCTGGGCCGACCTGCTCGCCGCGCGGATGGCCACCCGCACGCCGGACTTCCGGTACGCCAACCTGGCCGTGCGCGGGAAGCTGATCGGGCAGATCGTCGACGAGCAGGTCGACGTGGCGGCGGCCATGAACGCCGATGTGATCACGCTGGTCGGCGGCCTCAACGACACCCTGCGGCCCAAGTGCGACATGGGCCGGGTCAAGGGCCTGCTGACCGAGGCCGTGGAGCGCCTCGCACCGTCCTGCAGGCAACTCGTACTGATGCGCAGCCCCGGCCGCCAGGGCCCGGTGCTGGAGCGGTTCCGGCCCCGCATGGAGGAGCTGTTCGCGTGCGTGGAGGACCTGGCGGGCAGGCACGGCGCGGTCGTGGTCGACCTGTACGGGGCCCCCGCCCTGGGCGACCCCCGGCTGTGGGACGTGGACCGGCTGCATCTGACGGCGGAGGGGCATCGCCGGGTCGCCGAGGCGGTCTGGCAGACGCTGGGGTACGAGCCGGAGGACACCGAGTGGCACGTGCCGATGCCGGCCACGGAGCCGCCGGGCTGGGTGACGCGCCGGGCGGCGGACGTGCGGTTCGCCCGGGAGCACCTGCTGCCCTGGATAGGCCGCCGCCTGACCGGCCGCTCCTCCGGGGACGGCCGCCCGCCGAAGCGCCCGGAACTGCTGCCGTACGAGGCGCAGGCGTAGCCTCTCCGTCATGACCACGCGGGTGATCAACATCCGGGGCCGGATCCACGAGCTCGGCCCTCGGCTGGAACACGCGCCCGCCGACGTGGTCTACGTCGGCCGCCGCTGGACGCTGGGAGGCTGGGACCTCCCCCGGCACCCCCTGTACAACCCGTTCGCGTACGACACCCCGAAGAAGAAGCGGGACGGCACCCGCGCCGAGGTCATGGCCATGTACCGGGCCCATCTGCTGGAGCGGCCGGAGCTGCTCGAACTGGTCGACGAGCTGCGGGGAAAGACGCTGGCGTGCTGGTGCGCGCCGCAGCTGTGCCACGCGGACGTGCTGGCCGAACTGGCCGACGCCGACAGGCCGCCGGAGCCGGCCGAGCCTACGGACGCCGCCCAGTGACGCGGCTCTCGTAGCTTCCGCCGAACAGGGCTGTGGCGCTGGCCTGCACAAACCGCCAGTAGAATCTGGTCACGTGACTTCTGCCGCGCCCGCCAAGCCCCGCATCCCGAACGTCCTCGCCGGACGCTACGCCTCCGCCGAGCTCGCCACGCTCTGGTCCCCCGAGCAGAAGGTAAAGCTGGAGCGGCAGCTCTGGCTCGCCGTGCTGCGGGCCCAGAAGGACCTCGGCATCGAGGTGCCGGACGAGGCGATCGCCGACTACGAGCGTGTCCTCGACACCGTCGACCTGGCCTCGATCGCCGAGCGCGAGAAGGTCACCCGGCACGATGTGAAGGCGCGGATCGAGGAGTTCAACGACCTCGCCGGACACGAGCACGTGCACAAGGGCATGACCTCCCGCGACCTCACCGAGAACGTCGAGCAGCTGCAGATCCGGCTCTCGCTGGAGCTGATGCGCGACCGTACGGTGGCCGTGCTGGCCCGTCTCGGCAAGCTGGCCGGCGAGTACGCCGAGCTGGTCATGGCCGGCCGCTCGCACAACGTGGCCGCGCAGGCCACGACGCTGGGCAAGCGTTTCGCAACGGCCGCCGACGAGCTGCTCGTGGCCTACGGCAGGGTCGAGGAGCTCCTCGCCCGCTACCCGCTGCGCGGCATCAAGGGCCCGGTCGGCACCGCGCAGGACATGCTGGACCTGCTCGGCGGCGACGCGGCCAAGCTGGCCGAGCTGGAGACCCGGATCGCGCGGCACCTGGGCTTCTCGCAGGCGTTCACCTCGGTCGGCCAGGTCTACCCGCGCTCGCTGGACTACGAGGTCGTCACCGCCTTGGTGCAGCTGGCGGCGGCGCCGTCCTCGCTGGCCAAGACGATCCGGCTGATGGCCGGGCACGAGCTGGTCACCGAGGGCTTCAAGCCGGGACAGGTCGGCTCCTCCGCGATGCCGCACAAGATGAACACCCGCTCCTGTGAGCGCGTCAACGGCCTCATGGTCATCCTGCGCGGCTACGCCTCGATGACCGGCGAGCTGGCGGGCGACCAGTGGAACGAGGGCGACGTCTCCTGCTCGGTGGTGCGCCGGGTGGCCCTGCCGGACGCCTTCTTCGCGCTGGACGGCCTGCTGGAGACCTTCCTGACCGTGCTGGACGAGTTCGGTGCCTTCCCGGCGGTCATCGCCCGCGAACTGGACCGCTATCTGCCGTTCCTGGCCACCACCAAGGTGCTCATGGGCGCGGTGCGGGCCGGGGTCGGCCGTGAGGTCGGGCACGAGGCGATCAAGGAGAACGCCGTCGCCACCGCGCTCGCGATGCGTGAGCAGGGCGCCGAGCGCAACGACCTGCTCGACAAGCTCGCCGCCGACGACCGCCTGCCGCTCGACCGCGACCAGCTGGCCGCCCTGATGGCCGACAAGCTGTCCTTCACCGGCGCCGCCGCCGACCAGGTCGGCGCGGTCGTCGGCCGGATCGAGGAGATCGTCAAGCAGCACCCGGAGGCGGCCGGATACACCCCCGGAGCGATCCTCTGACCCGCTCACCCCGCTCTCCCCGCTCGCCCCGCTTCACCAGGGCGGAACTGGAGGCCGCCCGCGACCGTCTCGTACCGGACGTCGTCGCGGACGGCCTCCGGGTGCTCTTCTGCGGCATCAACCCGGGGCTCATGACGGCGGCGACCGGTCACCACTTCGCCCGTCCCGGCAACCGATTCTGGCCGGTCCTGCACCTGTCCGGCTTCACCCCGCGCCTGCTGAAGCCGGCCGAACAGCAGGAGCTGCCGGTGTACGGGCTGGGCATCACGAACGTCGTGGCGCGGGCGACCGCGCGGGCCGACGAGCTGTCCGCCGAGGAGTACGTCGAGGGCGGGCGGCTGCTGACCGAGAAGGTGATGCGGCTGAGGCCGCAGTGGCTGGCCGTGGTCGGGGTGACCGCGTACCGGGCCGCCTTCGGCGACCGCACCGCGCAGGTGGGACCACAGGAGCGGACCATCGGGGACAGCCGGGTGTGGGTGCTGCCCAATCCCAGCGGGCTGAACGCGCACTGGACGGCGGCGACCATGGCGGAGGAGTTCGCCCGGCTGCGGGTCGCGACGCGGGCCTAGGCGGTCACGGCGGGTCGACCTCGGTCACTATGCCGAGGAGCCGGAACGGAAGCTCCTTGTACCCGTGGGACACACCGAGGGCGAACCACCTGTCGCGCACGGGTGCCTTCCACAGGTGGACGTCCGGTACGTGCTCGCTCAGTCCGGCCCAGGGCTCCTCGATGGTCTCGCCGTCCATCGTCCGCACGAAGACGCTGCGCAGGCTGATGTGCTGCGGTAGGCCCCACCGGCTGGTGAGCCGCTCCGTGAGGCCGTCCCGGTCGGCCTCGTACTGTGCCGCCGTCTCCTCCCATTCCGTGCCGTCGTCCTCCCAGAAGTCACCGCTGGTGTGTAAGGCGGCTATGTGGAATCCGGGCCCGCTCTCGCCGTGTTCCGTCCTGCTGTGCTCCGCGGGGAACTCCCGGGCGCACAACAGGTCGATGACGGTCAGGCAGTTCGCGATGTCCATGTGATCCAGTAAAGCGGGCACCACTGACAATTGGCGGGTTGTCAGGCACCCCTGCGGTCCAGGCGTCCACGCGCCCGCGAGCAGCCGAGGGGCCGTCCCAGGCGCTGTGCAGGGTGACTTGGCCGGCCCGGTCGTACAGGAAGTCGGCGATGCCGGCGGACAGGTCGCCGATGGCGAAGACCACGGTCGGCAGGAACGGGATCAGCACGGACAGGGTCGCGACACCGCTGCGCGGTACGGCAGCGAGTCCGGCGGCGAACAGCGCCATCAGCGTCAGGACAAGTGCGCAGCCGACGGCGCCGCGCGGGCCTTCGCTCCAGGCCGGGCCGGAGGTGCCGAGGACCGAAGGCACGGCTGCTGCTCAGCCGGCGAGGCGGGGCCGGGCATCTCCGAGGCGCCGTAGGCGAATTGGCGCGACCGGTGGCGCACGGTGGCCGAGCCGCCGAAGATCGTCGTCGTCACGACCTTCGAGGACGACGAGTACGAGTACGAGGCCCTCCGCGCGGGCGCCCACGGCTTCCTGCTGAAGCGCGCCCGTCCGGCCGAGATCGTGCACGCGGTACGGCCGGTCGCGGAGGGCGGGTCGCTGCTGTTCCCGGCCTCCGTACGAGGCTTCGCCGCCCGGTGCGGCGACGGCGACCGGCCGGCAGGTGCCGCACTGGAGCGGGCCCGGCTGACGGAGCGGGAGGCGGAGGTGCTGCGGCTCATCGCGCGCGGGCTGTCGGACGCGGAGATCGCCGCTCCGCTGGTCGTGGGCACGTAGACGGTCAAGTCGCATGTGAGCGCCGTGCTGGCCGAGCTCGGCGCGCGCGACCGCACCCAGGCGGTGATCGCGGCGTACGAGCCGGGGTTCGTCGAGCCGGGGTGAGCCCGGCCGGCCGTGCGGAAGCCGGCACTCGCCGGGGCGCGCCGGGCCGAGTACGATCCGCCCAACACGCCCGCGAGCTGGAAGGACGGACGGTGGGGCAGCTGACCGGCGGCGATCCCTCGCTGCTGCGAAGGATCAATTCCGCGGTGGTGCTGCACGCGCTGCGTGCCACGGACTGCGCGACGCTCACCGAGATCACCCGGGTCACCGGACTGTCCCGGCCGACCGTCGAGGGTGTGGTCGAAGGGCTCATCGAGGGCGGGCTGGTCGTGGAGACCGCGGCCGACGAGGGCACCGCGCGCCGTCAGGGACGGCCCGCGCGGCGGTTCCGGTTCCGGGCCGAGGCCGGACATCTGCTGGGCCTGGAGGTCGGACCGCACCGGGTCGCCGCGCTGCTGTCCGACCTGGACGGGCGGGTGCTGGGCGCGCAGGCCAAGGAGGTCGACGCGACGGCACCGGCGGACGAGCGGCTCGACCGGCTGCGCGGCGCGGTCGCCGAGCTGCTGCGCCGGTCCGGGGTCGCGCGCAGCTCGCTGCGGGCCGTGGGCGTGGGCACGCCGGGGATCGTGGAGGCCGACGGTACGGTCCGGCTGAGCACGGCTCTGCCGCAGTGGACCGGCCTGAACCTGGGTGAGCGGCTCAGCCGCTCCTTCAGGTGCCCGGTGCTGGTGGAGAACGACGCCAACGCGGCGGCCGTCGCCGAGCACTGGAAGGGCGCGGCCACCGAGTCGGACGACGTGGTGTTCGTGCTGGCCGGGCTGAGCCCGGGCGCGGGCTCGCTGATCGGCGGGCGGCTGCACCGTGGCTACGGCGGGGCGGCCGGGGAGATCGGCGCGCTGCATCTGCTGGGCCGGGAGGCGACTCCGGAGGCGCTGCTGTCCACCACCGACGAGCCGCTGCATCCGTTGGACGAGCAGGCGGTCGCCGGGGTGTTCACGCTGGCCCGGAAGGGCGACCAGCGCGCGCGGGCGGCCGTGGAGCGGTTCATCCAGCGGCTTGTGCACGACGTGGCCGCGCTGGTGCTGGCGCTGGATCCCGAGCTGGTGGTGATCGGCGGGTGGGCGGCCGGTCTCGACGGCGTCCTGGAACCGCTGCGCCGCGAGCTGGCCCGCTACTGCCTGCGGCCGCCTCAGGTGGCGCTGTCCCTGCTGGGCGAGGCGGCCGTGGCCACGGGGGCGCTGCGCCTGGCTCTGGACCACGTCGAGGAGCAGTTGTTCGCGGTGGACGGCTCAGCGACTCGGCGCTGAGCCTTCGCCGTACCTGGTTGCGGTCGTCTCGCGGCTGCGGCGCCGTCGCGGCCGGTCGCGCGGTTCCCCGCGCCCCTCGGGGGCCCTGAGGTCAGGAAGCCTGGCGCTCCGGGTCGTGGTGTATCTCCACGTCCGGGGAGTCGCCGAAGGTCAGCCGGCAGGTGTCGGCGCGGTAGGTGGCGACGGACAGGGCGGCGGTGCGGCCCGCGGCGAAGAAGCGGGTGGTGACCACGAGGACCGGGGAGCCGGGCAGCCGGTCGAGGTCCTTGGCGTCGTCGGCGCGGGCGGAGCCCAGCTCGACGGCGCGGTCCTGGCCCTCGAGCGTCAGGTGCTGCAGCTCGCGCAGCACCGCACGCGCGCGTGGCGGGCCGGACGGGGCGTCGATCGCGGAGAGCTCGGGGACGGAGGCCGCCGGGATGTAGAGGAGTTCGGTGGCGACCCGCTGGCCGTGGGACATCCGGGAGCGGCGCACGGTGTGCACGGGCTCGTCCGCGCCGGTCTCCAGGGCCGTGGCCACGGCGGCGGGCGGCACCGCCTGGTCGCAGTCGACGGGCTGCCAGGCGTCCGAGGCGGCGCCCGGCCAGACCTGCTGCTCGGTGCCGACGGCCACGCCCACGCGCGGAGGCGCGACGGTCGTACCGACGCCGCGGCGGCGCTGCAGCCGGCCCTCCAGCTCGAGCTGTTCGAGGGCCTGGCGGAGCGTGGCGCGGGCCACGCCGAAGCGTGCGGCGAGGTCGCGCTCGTTGGGCAGGATCTCGCCGACCGAGAACTCCGAGTCCAGTGCCTCGCTGAGCACGGTCTTGAGATGCCAGTACTTCGGTTCCGGCACCGATTCCAGCTGCGTGGTCCCCACCCTGTCCTCCGCAAGAGCCGTGGTCCGGCGGTTTTTGGCGCCCTTGTTTATTAAAGGTTGTTGCACTTCTCTGCGACCATAAGGCGGCCTTCATCCTTGGTCAAGACCAATCCTCGATCCCCTGGGCAACGCACGGCCGGCCTGCCGCGGATCGTTCACAAGGCGTTCGTGCACCGTGGTGTGTGTGACATCGCGGCAAAGCCCCCGTCGCAGGACGGGGGCTCGCAGGCCTCGTGTGGTTCGGCGGCGGTGGCTCAGCGGTCGGCGAGGTGCCGCAGCTTGTCCGGGTTGCGGACGATGTACACGGCCGTGACGCGGCCCTCGGCGACGTCCACCTGGACCAGGCTCTCGGGCTTGCCGTCGGACAGGACCAGCAGCGCCGGGCCGCCGTTGGCCTCCAGGAAGCGGTGGGACAGGGCAGCCGCGGACTGCTGGGCGACGGCGACGAGGAACCGGCCGACCTTGTCGGCGGTGTGCAGGACCCGCAGTGGCGCCTTGG
The DNA here is from genome assembly GCF_040298985.1 of Streptomyces sp. NPDC001093. Classification (NCBI taxonomy): domain Bacteria; kingdom Bacillati; phylum Actinomycetota; class Actinomycetes; order Kitasatosporales; family Streptomycetaceae; genus Streptomyces; species Streptomyces sp. NPDC001093. The sequence goes on from NZ_JBEPBF010000066.1 coordinate 23,629, forward strand.
CCTTGCCGCCGCTGTCGCCGACCAGGCGGACGTCCGGAGCGAGCAGGGACATGAGCCCGTCCAGGTCGCCGTCGGCCGCGGCGGCGAGGAAACGTTCGGTCAGCTCGCGTCGCCGGCCGGGGTCGACGTCGTAGCGCGGTCGCCGTTCGTCGACGTGCCGGCGTGCCCGCCCGGCCAGTTGGCGTACCGCCGCCTCGCCGCGGTCGAGCAGGGCGGCGATCTCGGCGTACGGGTAGCCGAAGGCCTCCCTGAGCACGAAGACGGCCCGCTCCAGCGGCGACAGCGACTCCAGGACGACCAGCAGGGCGAGCGAGACGCTGTCGGCGAGCACGGCATGCTCCGCCGCGTCCGGGGCCGTGTCGGCGAACTCGGTGAGATACGGCTCCGGCAGCCACGGCCCGACGTACGCCTCGCCGCGCGTCCGCACCTGGCGCAGCCGGTCGATGGCCAGTCGGGTGGTGATGCGCACCAGGTAGGCGCGCGGTTCGCGGATCTCCGCGTGGTCGGCGCGGGACCAGCGCAGCCAGGCGTCCTGCACCACGTCCTCGGCGTCGGCCACGCGGCCGAGCATGCGATAGGCGACGCCCATGAGCAGCGGGCGGTGCTCTTCGAAGACATCGGTCGCGGTCTCGGCGGTCACCGCTCCATCCCATCCGACACGCGCCGGGGCTGTCCACCCGGAATCGGCCCGTCCGGCGCCGCTTCGGATCACAATGACCGCGGACCGCCGGAAGTCGGCGGCCGGCAACGGGAGGTGGCCGATGCGATACGCGGTGCTCGGCACGGGTGAGGTGGGCCGCACGCTGGGCGGCAGACTGGTGGAGCTGGGGCACGAGGTGACCCTGGGATCACGCGTCAAGGACAACCCGGTCGCGCTGGAGTGGGCCACGGCCTCCGCGGAGCGTGCCCGCGCGGGCACGTTCGCGGAGGCGGCCGCCTCGGCCGAGGTGGTCATCAACGCGGTGGGCGGCCGGGTCGCGCTCGACGCCCTGCGGGCGGTCGGCGCGGAGCACCTCGACGGCAAGGTCGTGGTGGACGTCTCCAATCCGCTGGCCTTCGAGGACGGTCAACCGCGGCTGGACCCGGTGGAGTCGGACAGCGTGGGCGAGCAGATCCAGCGTGCCTTTCCGCACGCGCGCGTGGTGAAGACGCTGAACACGGTGAACTGTCAGGTGATGGTGGATCCGGGCCGGGTGCCGGGGGCGCACCACCTGTTCGTGTGCGGTGAGGAGGCCGGGGCCAAGGAGCAGGTGACGGCGCTGCTCGGGGAGTTCGGCTGGCCGGCCGAGCGGGTGCTGGACCTGGGCGGGATCCGGGCCGCGCGGGCGACGGAGATGTATCTGCCGCTGTGGCTCACCATGATGCGGCAGTTGGGGACCGCGGACTTCAACATCGAGGTGCGCCGGGCGGATTGACCACCGCCGGAGCGCGGGACGTACTCCCACCCGGGGGCTACCGGCCGGTAGCAATTGCTGACAAACTGTCTACGGCGTCCGTCAGCACCCAGACGAGGAGCACCCCATGTCCGCCACCGTCGCCTTCAAGGTCCCCACTCCGCACGGCCCGAAGGACGTGACCGTGTCCTACGCGCGCGTGGGACGCGGCGAGCCGCTGGTGCTGCTGCACGGCATCGGCCATCACCGGCAGGCCTGGGACCCGGTGGCGGACATCCTCGCCACCGAGCGCGACGTGATCGCCGTCGACCTGCCGGGCTTCGGCGCGTCCCCGGGCCTGCCGGACGGCCTCGCCTACGACCTGCCCACCACCAACTCCGTACTCGGCGCCCTGTTCGAGGCGCTGGAGCTGGACCGGCCGCACATCGCGGGCAATTCGCTGGGCGGCCTGCTCGCCCTGGAGCTCGGCCGGGAGAAGCTCGCACGGTCCGTCACCGCCCTCTCCCCGGCCGGGTTCTGGACCGAGGCCGAGCGCCGGTACGCCTTCGCGGTACTGCTCGCGATGCGGGGCATCGCCCAGCGGCTCCCGCTGCCGCTGGTGGAGCAGTTGTCGCGCACCGCGGCCGGCCGTACCGCGCTGACGAGCACCATCTACGCACGACCCGCGCGCCGCGCCCCGCAGGCCGTCGTCGCCGAGACACTCGCGCTGGCGGGCGCCACCGGGTTCGGCGCGACGCTGCGGGCGGGCAGCACCGTCCGGTTCACCGACGGCCTGCCGGGTCTGCCGGTCACGGTGGCCTGGGGTACCCGGGACCGGCTCCTCGTACGCCGTCAGGGCGTGCGTGCCAAGCAGCTCATCCCGCACGCCCGGCTGGTGCGGCTGCCCGGCTGCGGCCACTGCCCGATGAACGACGACCCGGCCCTGGTCGCACGGGTCATCCTGGACGGCAGCCGCTGAACGGGCGACCGGCGGCCACTTGCCGCGGCGACTCCGTGGCGGGCAGGCGGGACCGTGCTCGCTGAAGAGGGCCGGTTCCGGCCGACGGTGGGGCGGCCCCGGTGCGGTACCGGCCCGTGGCGCCCGTGAGGTACCCGCACTGTGCCACCGACCATGACCGCCGGTGCCGAGCCGTCCCGAAGTGGCCGGGCCCGGCCTGCGCGGGCGAGCCGTGTGCGTGTACGGGCGCCACGCCGGCCGGAACATTCCCCGCCTGCCGGGCCCGGGGAGCGTCGGCACCGGCTCCTGACACGCACAGGCACACGCACGCGCGCGTAGGTGCGGGCATCGCGCGTAGGTGCGGGAATGCGGAGCCGCCGTCGGCGGGGTGTACAGGCCCTTCCCGCGGACGGTCCGTCCCATCCCCCGGGCCGCCCCGGCGACTACACCCCGGGCGCGTTGTTCACCTCGGGTTTCCGCGTGCGCCGCAGCGTCCCAGTAGGTGTGGCTCTGCACACTGGCCGGATCCCGCTCCTGGAGGCGCAGCCATGTCAGACCGTCCGATCCCCGGCCGCCGCAGCGTTCTGCGCGGCGGCCTCGCCGCGTCGGCGGCCCTCACCCTGCCCGTGGGCCTCGGCGCGGCCCCGGCGTTCGCCCGCTCCGGGCGCCCCCAGGCGAGCTGGGGCGTGCAGGCGGGCGATGTGACCACCGACTCCGGCCTGGTGTGGGTCCGTTCGGACCGGGCGGCCCGGATGATCGTGGAGACCTCGGCCACCGAGTCGTTCCGCAACCCGCACAGATGGCACGGTCCGCTGCTGGGCTCGGGCACGGACTTCACCGGCACCACCCGGCTGCACGGCCTGCCGTCGGGCGAGCAGATCCACTACCGCGTGCTGCTCGCCGACCCGGACGACCCGAGCCGCACGAGCGAGCCGGTCACCGGCACCTTCCGTACCGCGCCCGCCCGGCGCCGCCAGGGCGTGCGGTTCGTCTGGTCCGGCGATCTGGCCGGGCAGGGCTGGGGCATCAACGAGTCCATCGGCGGTTACCGCATCTTCGACGCGATGGCGAAGGTCGACCCCGACTTCTTCCTGTGCAGCGGCGACAACATCTACGCCGACGGCCCCATCGCGGCGACCGCGACCCTGCCCGACGGCAGCGTCTACCGGAACGTCACCACCGAGGAGAAGTCGCACGTCGCGACCACCCTGGACGACTACCGGGGCAACTTCCGCTACAACCTGCTGGACTCGGCGCTGCGCCGGTTCAACGCCCAGGTGCCGAACATCATCCAGTGGGACGACCACGAGGTCCGCAACAACTGGTACCCGGGCGAGGTCATCGGTACCGGCACCCCCTACCCGGTCGGCACCAGGCTCGACGACCTGGCGCTGCGCTCCCGGCAGGCGTTCTCCGAGTACTTCCCGATCTCGACCATCAGCGAACGCCCGGACGGCCGGATCTACCGGGTCGTCCACCACGGTCCGCTGCTCGACGTGTTCGTGCTCGACATGCGCACCTACCGCGACGCGAACTCCCCCGACAACCAGACCACGGACCCGGTGGGCATCCTCGGCCGCGAGCAGCTGGAGTGGCTCAAGCGGGAGCTCGCCAGGTCCCGGGCGGTGTGGAAGGTGATCGCCAACGACATGCCGCTCGGGCTGGTCGTCCCCGACCCCGTCGAGGGCAAGCCGAACTTCGAGGCCGTCGCGCAGGGCGACCCGGGCGCTCCGCTCGGCCGCGAGCTGCAGATCGCCGAGCTGCTGCGGTTCATCAAGCACCAGCGGATCACCGGCACGGTGTGGCTGACGGCCGACGTGCACCACACCTCGGCCCAGCACTACGACCCGTCGCGGGCCGCGTTCAAGGACTTCGAGCCGTTCTGGGAGTTCGTCTCCGGCCCGCTCAACGCCGGCGCGTTCCCGGCCAACGCCTTGGACGGCACGTTCGGCCCGGACCGGGTGTTCGTGAAGGCGCCCACCGCCTCCAACGTGTCGCCTGCGCAGGGCTACCAGTTCTTCGGCGAGGTCGACATCGACGGCGACAGCGGTGAACTGACGGTCCGGCTGCGCGAGTACGACGGCACCGTGCTGTTCACGCAGACACTCCAGCCGGGCCGGGTCGGCCAGTAGGCACCGACCGGCCCGCCGGTCCCGTACCCTTCGTCCGTGCCGCGCCCCGGCGTCATCCCACGGAGCGCGGCACGGTCAACTCCTCTGGAGCGCTGTCGTTTTCACAGGTCAGGCCGATTGTCAGTGGTCGCCTCTACGGTTTTCGTATGACGCGAGCACTGGATGACGACAACGCCACGATCTGGGGCCGAGCGGCGCGGAGCCGACAGACCGTAGAAAACGCAATAAAACGGACGGAGCATGCTTTACCCATCGGTCACAATCAGTTCGTGATCACGCAACACCGTTCCTTCACAGTGGCTGCATGACTCCAGACATGTCTGATGTGACCCGGACGAAGCACGGACGCCCCGTGCACCACTGGCGGCGGGACGTCGTCGAGCTCGCCGCGCTGTTCACGGCCGTCGCCGTGGCCGACGCCGTGGCGAACCTGGTCGGGCACGGCCCCGACGGCCCGGCCCTGCTGGTGATCTCGGCGCTCGTGCTGGCCGCGACGGCCGGCTTCCACACCTGGTGGGCACGGCGCCACGGACACGCACCGCCGGCCGGTGATACCGGCGCCCGGCCGGCCGCCGAGACGCGGCCGGCCGGGCCCTCCGGGCAGCCGGGCGACGACACCGACGCCGTGGCCCGCACCGGTGCGCTCTGGCGGATGCGGACCACCGTGAAGGACGAGCCGGGCTCGCTGGCAGCGCTGTGCACGGCACTGGCCGAGCGGCACATCGACATCCTGAGCCTCCAGACGCACCCGCTCGCCGACGGCACGGTGGACGAGTTCCTGCTGCGGGCTCCGGGCGCCATGGACGCGGCCGAGATCACCCGGGCGGTCTCACGGGCCGGCGGTGAGTCGACCTGGATCGAACGGGCCGACGCCCACGACCTGGTCGACGCCCCCACCCGAGTGCTCGGGCTGGCCGCGCGCACCGCACTGGACGCCGCCGAACTGCCGCTGGCGCTGCGCTCGTTGCTGGGCCGGTGCACGATCCGCTCACTGCCCGGGACACCGATCGGCGGGGGCCGGGGGCCCGAGCCGGTGCCGGCCGAGGGCGTGCTGGAGGACACCGTGATGCGGCTGCCGGCGCCGGAGGGCGGGGTGCTCACCGTGGAGCGGCCGTATCTGCCGTTCACGCCCACCGAGTTCGCCCGGGCCCGGGCGCTGGTGGACCTCGACAACCGGCTCGGTCCGCGGATCCCGCGCGGCAAGGACGTGCTGACGCTGCCCGAGGGCAGCGACATCACCGTACGCCGGGCGGACACCGGAGACGTGGCCGCGGCGAAGGCGATGCACGAAAGGTGCTCGCCGCGTACCCTCGGCATGCGCTATCACGGCCCGGTCGGGGACGCGGACCGCTATCTGAACCACCTGCTCAGCCCCCGTTTCGGCCGGACGCTGGCCGCGCAGACCACCTCCGGTCGCATCGTCGGCCTCGGGCATCTGCTGTGGGACGGCGACGAGACGGAGATCGCGCTGCTGATCGAGGACGACTGGCAGCAGCGCGGCGTCGGCGGTGAACTGCTCGGCCGGCTGGTGGCGATGGCTGTGGAGGCCGGCTGCGAGAGCGTGTACGCCGTGACGCAGGCGTCCAACACCGGCATGGTCGCCGCGATGCGCGGCCTCGGCCTGCCCCTGGACTACCAGATCGAGGAGGGCACGCTCGTCATCACCGCCCGCCTGGACGCCACACCGGTCTCCTCCCGAGCTCCGCACACCACCGGCCTCCGCCACCTCGGCGACCCGGCCCACCGCGACTGACACCCCACCCGGCCACAGCCAACCTTCCTCAGCGCCCGGGCCCGGCACGGGAAACCGGTCCGGGACCGGGGGGCGCGGGGCAGGGCCGACGGGGCGGGGCGAGGCGGGCTGGCAGCCCGGGCGGAATCCGGCAGCTTGAGCCGAAGCCGACAGCCCGGACCGAGGCCGACAGCCTGGGCCGGGGACGGGCAGCCCAGGGCGAGGCCAACAACTCGGGGCGGGAATCGGCAGCTTGAGCCCAAGCCGCAAGCCCGGGCTAAGGCCGACAGCACGGCCGCGGCCGGGGCCGATGGTCGGGGCGGGGCCGACGATCGGCGCCGGACTCAGGGCCGGGGCGGAGCCGGCAGCATGAGCCGAAGCCGCAAGCCCGAGCTAAGGCCGACAACCGGCCGGGTCGGGGCCCGGGCCGATGGTCAGGGCCGGGGCCGACAGCCGGGCCGGGATCGCGGCTGGGTCCGGGATCTGCGGGCCGGGGCGGGATCTGCATCCACGGCCTGACCCGACGGCCGAGGCCGGACTCAGGTCCGAGACCGACCATGGCCAGACTCACGGCCGGACCCGGGATCCGCTGCCCCCGGCAGGATCTGCATCCACGGCCTGAGCCGACGGCCGAGGCCGGACTCAGGTCCGAAGCCGACCATGGCCAGACTCACGGCCGGACCCGGGATCCGCTGCCCCGGGGCAGGATCTGCATCCGCGGCCTGAGCCGACGGCCGAGGCCGGGATCTGCGGCCGGATCCGGGGCGCCCTCTTATGCCGGCTGCGTCATGAAGCTGCCGCAGCGGCGCCCAGCCGCAACGGCGGTGTCCGGCGGTGCCCCACTCACCCCACGCACCCCCGCTCACCCCAACTCAACCGCGCCCCCACCGGCCGCCGCCGCTCAGCGCACCGCCTCCCGCAGCGGCAGCGGGGTTCGGACGGGCTCGCCCAATGCCTGGTCGAGGTCGGACCAGAGATCGTCCACGTCCTCCAGCCCCACCGACAAGCGCAGCAGCCGGTCGCTCACCCCCGCACCTCGCCGGTCGTCGGCGTCGACGATGCGGTGGCTGATGGAAGCGGGGTGCTGGATGAGCGTGTCGACGCTGCCGAGGCTCACCGCCGGGGTGACGAGCCGGACCCGGGAGATGACCTCGTGCGGATCACCGTCGACCTCGAAGGCGATCATGGCACCGCCGATGCGCGGATAGTGGACGCGAGCCACGCGCGGGTCGGCCGCGAGCCGGCCGGCCAGTTCGGCGGCGTTGGCGGACGCGGCCCGCACCCGGACCGGGAGCGTGGACAGTCCCCTCAGCAGCAGATAGCCGGCCAGCGGATGCAGGACGCCACCCGTGGCGAACCGTATCTGCCGTAGCCGCCCGGCGAACTCCTCGTCGCAGGCGACCACTCCGGCCAGCACATCGCCGTGACCGCCGAGGTACTTGGTGGCGCTGTGCAGCACCAGGCGGGCGCCGTGCTCGGCCGGGCGTTGCAGCACGGGCGTGGCGAAGGTGTTGTCGGCGAGCAGCGGGACCGAACCGCAGGCGTGCGCGACGGCCCGCAGGTCGACCTCGGCGAGGGTCGGGTTGGCCGGGGACTCCACCATCACCAGGCCGGTGTCCGGGCGCAGCGCGTCGGCGATGCCGGCCGGATCGGTCCAGGTGACCTCGGTGCCGAGCAGTCCCGCGGTCAGCAGATGGTCGCTGCAGCCGTACAGGGGCCGTACCGCCACCACATGGCGGAGGCCCATCGCCGAACGAGCCAGCAGGACCGCGCTGAGCGCCGCCATCCCGCTGGCGAAGGCGACCGCGGACTCGGTGCCCTCCAGGCGGGCCAGGGCGGTCTCGAAGCGGGCGACGGTCGGGTTGCCCAGACGGCCGTAGACGGGCGGTCCGACCGGGTCGGCGCCGTCGGTGGCGAAGGCGTCGATGCGGGCGGCCTCACCGCGGCTGTCGTACGAGGGGTAGGTGGTCGACAGGTCGATCGGCGGGGCGTGCAGGCCCTGGCGGGCGAGATCGTCGCGGCCGGCGTGCACGGCTTCCGTGGCCAGGGCTCTCGTTGCGGTGCGTACGCCGTCGTAGGCACCGGTGCTCGCTGTGTCCATGCGCGGAAGGGTGAACAGTGAACGGTTCACCGGATTCGAACACCGTGCTACGTTCGGCCCATGGCCGAATCTGTCGTACTGGATCCGGTGGATCTCCATCTGCTGCGACTGCTGCAGAACGACGCCCGGACCACCTACCGTGATCTGGCCACGCAGGTGGGCGTGGCGCCGTCGACCTGCCTTGACCGGGTGACCCGGCTGCGCCGCTCCGGCGTGATCCTGGGCCACCAGCTGCGACTGGATCCGGCCAAGCTGGGGCGCGGGCTCCAGGCGCTGCTGTCGGTGCAGGTACGGCCGCACCGCAGGGAGCTGGTCGGACCGTTCGTGGAGCGGATCCGGGCACTGCCCGAGACGCGGACGGTGTTCCATCTGACCGGCCCGGACGACTACCTGGTGCATGTGGCCGTCGCGGACATGGCCGATCTGCAGCGGCTGGTGCTCGACGAGTTCACCGCGCGGCGCGAGGTGGCCCGGGTGGAGACCCGGTTGATCTTCCAGCAGTGGGAGTGCGGGCCACTGCTGCCACCCGGCCACGCCCAGAGCTGAATCCCGCCATACGTGGGTGACGGCGTGATCCTTCTCGTACGAGGATGGGCCCATGTCTGAGACCAAGAGCCCGCTGCCCCGCCAGGTGGCAGACGCGTACGTGGACGACCTCATCGCCCTCGACCCGGTCACCGGTACCTACCTCGGTGTGAAGGAGAGTTCGAGCCGGCTGCCCGACTACTCGCCCGCGGGCCAGGCGGCCCTCGCGGAGCTGGCGCGGACCACGCTGGCGAAGCTGGACGAGGCCGAGCGGCAGCCGGGGGCGGACAGTGACGCGGAACGGCGCTGCGGGCGGCTGCTGCGGGAGCGGCTGACCGCGGAGCTCGCCGTGCACGAGGCCGACGAGCACCTGCGCGCGGTCGGCAACATGGCCACGCCGGGCCACTCGGTACGGGACATCTTCACGGTCACGCCGTCCCAGACGGACGAGGACTGGGCGGCGATCGCCGAGCGGCTGCGCGCGGTGCCGGGAGCGCTGGCGGGCTACCGCGAGTCGCTGCAACTCGGCCTGGACCGCAAGCTGTTCGCGGCGCCGCGGCCGACGGCGACGTACATCGAGCAGCTCACCGAGTGGACGGACACGGACGGCAAGGGCCGCGGCTGGTACGAGGACTTCGCCGCCGCCGGGCCCCAGGCGCTGCGCGCGGAGCTGGACGAGGCGGCCCGCGCGGCGACCGGTGCCCTGGTGGAGCTGCGGGACTGGCTGCGGGACGTGTACGCGCCGGCGATCGAGGGCGCCCCGAACACGGTGGGCCGCGAGCGGTACGCGCGCTGGTCCCGCTACTTCAACGGCACCGACCTCGACCTGGACGAGGCGTACGCGTACGGCTGGGCGGAGTTCCACCGGATCCTCGGCGAGATGAAGCTGGAGGCGGAGAAGATCCTGCCCGGCGCCGAGACCCCGTGGGTGGCGCTCGCGTACCTCGACGAGCACGGCCGGCACATCGAGGGCGTGGAGGAGGTCCGGGAGTGGCTGCAGGGTCTGATGGACAAGGCCATCGAGGACCTGGACGGCACACACTTCGAACTCGCCGAACGGGTGCGGAAGGTGGAGTCGCGTATCGCCCCGCCCGGCGGTGCGGCGGCCCCCTACTACACGGCACCGTCGGAGGACTTCTCCCGCCCCGGCCGCACCTGGCTGCCCACCATGGGCCAGACCCGCTTCCCGGTCTACGACCTGGTCTCGACCTGGTACCACGAGGGCGTGCCCGGGCATCACCTCCAGCTCGCGCAGTGGGCGCACGTGGCCGGGAACCTCTCCCGCTACCAGGCGACGATCGGCGGGGTCAGCGCCAACGCCGAGGGCTGGGCGCTGTACGCGGAGCGGCTGATGGACGAACTGGGCTACCTCACGAACCCCGAGGAGCGGCTCGGCTATCTGGACGCGCAGATGATGCGGGCGGCGCGGGTGATCGTGGACATCGGCATGCACCTGGAGCTGGAGATTCCCGCCGACTCGCCGTTCCACCCCGGTGAGCGGTGGACGCCGGAGCTGGCGCAGGAGTTCTTCGGTTCGCACAGCAGCCGGCCGGCGGACTTCGTGGAGAGCGAGCTGACCCGGTATCTGACGATTCCGGGTCAGGCGATCGGCTACAAGCTCGGTGAGCGGGCCTGGCTGCTGGGCCGGGAGAAGGCGCGCGAGCGGCACGGCGAGGCGTTCGACCTGAAGGCCTGGCACATGGCGGCGCTGTCGCAGGGTTCGCTGGGCCTGGACGACCTGGTGGACGAGCTGGCCCGGCTCTGACCGCCGGCGTCAGCGCCGGAATCCGCCTTCCGAGTTGATGACCTCCCCGGTGATCCAGTCGGCCTCGTCGGTGGCCAGCCACGCGATGAGGCGGGCCGGGTCGTCGGGGAGGCCCCAGCGTCCGCCGGGAAAGCGGGCGGCGACGGCGGCATGGGCCTCGCCGGTGGCGTAACCGGTGTCCACCGGGCCGGGGTTGACGGCGTTCACCGTGATGCCGTGCTCGGCCAGCGGGCCGGCCAGGGAGCGGGTGATCGAGGCGAGGGCGCCCTTCTGGAGGGCGTAGGCGATCTCGCCCGGCATGCCGCCGCCGAGGTCCTGTCCGGAGGTCATCAACACCACCCGCCCGCCGGGAGTGCCCTCGGGCAGCAGGGCGCGCGAGCGGGCGTAGGCCTGGACGAGCAGCAGGACCGAGCGGGTGTCGACGGCCCAGTGCGCGTCGAGCATCGCCGTGTCGATCTCGTCCAGGGTGCCGTCCGAGCCGCTGAGGGCGTGGTTGGCGACGAGGATGTCCAGCCGGCCGAACTCACCGACGACCGAGTCGATCAGCCGCGCCGGCTGCGCCGGGTCGGCGAGGTCGCCGGGTCCGGAGACGACGCGGGCCCCTGCATCTCCCAGCACGGCACGCACGGAGCCGACGACGGCCTCGGGGCTGTCGGCACCCCACGGCATGGCGGCGTCGTGCGGCACATGGTGATGCAGATACACACTCGCCCCGTACGCCGCCAACCGCCGCGCCACCGCATGCCCGATCCCGGCCCGCCGACTCGCCCCCGTGACAAGGGCGGTACGACCGCACAGGGGCAATGGGTCGCGCCGCAGGACTTCCGGGGCGGGGAGCTCGTTCGCGGGCATGGCGGATCACCTTAGGGGGCGAGGGAGCTCGGCGCGAGCGAATTCGTGCGGGTCGATCGCGTCACGAGCGGGTCCGGGCGCGTCGCGATGGGGGGACGGGGCAAGCCGGTCCGGAGCGGGGCGCGGAGCGAGGGCGCCGGGTGCGGGCCGGCACGTGCCGGGCGCGTTGCGAGCGGGGCGAGGGCGTTGCGAGGGGAGGGCACGGGCGTTGAGAGGGGGGCATTGCGAGCGGGGGCGCGCGGGGCGAAGGCATTGATGAGCAGGGGCTGGGCGACCGGATCCGAGGCTGTTCCGGGGCCGACGGCGCGGGGGGCCGGGTCCAGGCGCGTCCGCGCTCTCGGTGACAGCCGATCCTGACGCGAGCGATTGCGGCGCCGCCGAGCCGACTCGGCCCACGACCGCACGCGCACCCCGCCCGGGCCGGCGGTCCGGGGCCGCAGGCAGTGCCGTAGCGGCCCGGGGTCGTAGTCGTCACGGCCCGTCCCGTCGGACCGTCGGTCGCTCGGCCGTCCGGCCGTCCCCGGTGGCGTGAGTGGTGCGGGGGCCGAAGCTGGTGCCGGAGGCGGCGCGGAGGAGGTGGGACGGGATGCGGCAGAAGGGGCAGCGGGCGCTGGAGGCGCCGCGGGCCGCCGGGCTGGCGGGTGTCGCGTTCGCGCTGCTGATCAGCGCGGCGATCGTCCTGATCCGGCTGGGCATTCCCGAAGGGGCCAACGCGGTCACCGCGCGGGGATTCACGGACCCCGCGCGCCGTGACGCGGTCCGTTCGGCCCTCGCGCTCGTGCCGTTCGCCGGGATCTTCTTCCTGTGGTTCATGGGCGCCGTACGGGCGCACCTCGGTGCGGGCGAGGACAAGTTCCTCGCCACGGTCCTCCTCGGCAGCGGACTCGTCTTCACCGCCACACTGTTCGGCGCCGCGGCCGCCGCGAGCGCCGTCCTCGCGGTCGCCCACCCCACCGGGCCGGCGCCGGCGCCGGCCTCCTGGGACTTCGGCCGTCATGTCGCGTACACGCTGATGACGGAGTACGCCATGCGGATGGCGGCCGTCTTCGTCTCCTCCCTGTCGGTGATCGGCCACCGCCTGGGCGTCCTGCCGCGCCCGCTGACGATCCTGGGCCTCCTGACCGCCCTCGTCCTGCTCTTCGTCGCGTCCAACGTGCCCTGGGCGGAACTCGTCTTCCCCGCCTGGTCGCTGCTGATCAGCGGGTACATCCTCGTGGCGAGCGGGCGCGCCCGCCCCCGTACCGCGGTGGACGCGTGACGGACGGAGTGCGCCGGCACCCGTGACGCGGAGGGGTCCATGGGGAAGGGTCCATGAGCTCGAATGGGCATGCCCGACGGGCGAGGCGGCCGTACCGCCCTCATGCTGACAAACGGGACATGACCGCCGTCCGGGGATGCCGCGCGACTCGGCCGGCGCCACCGGACCTGGCCATCGGGAAGGCGGAGCGCCGATGCGGCTCGTCGTCGATCTCAACAAATGTCAGGGCTACGCCCAGTGCGCGTTCCTCGCGCCCGACGTCTTCGCCATGCACGGCGACGAGGCGCTGATCTACAACCCGCACGCCCCCGAGGAACAGCGGGAACGGCTGGCGCGCGCCGTCGCCGCCTGCCCGGTGCAGGCCATCACCGCGGACGGGCTGGAGGACAAGGGAGACACGGGAGGCACCGGAGACAAGAGAGACACGGGAGGCGTTAAGGAGGCGTCGGATGGTCACTGACTACGTCGGCCGGCTCAGGCGCGAAGGCCGGATCGTGATCGTCGGCGCCTCGCTGGCCGGCCTGCGGGCCGCCGAGACCCTGCGCGCCGAGGGCTTCGCCGGCGAGCTGACCCTGGTCGGTGACGAGCCGTACGAGCCGTACGACCGGCCCCCGCTGTCCAAGTCGGTCCTGCTGGGGATGGCGTCCCCGCACCACACCGAGCTGCCGCACCGCCGGGAGATCGACGCCAAGTGGCGGCTCGGTGTCCCGGCGACCGGTCTGGACATGACGGCCAAGCGGGTCCGGCTGGCCGACGGGGACGAGGTGGAGTACGACCGGCTGCTCATCGCGACCGGCGTGCGGGCCCGGCCCTGGCCGAAGGAGGAGGAAGCCCGGCTGGACGGCGTCTGCCTGCTGCGGACCCGGGACGACGCGGCCGATCTGTACCGGCGGCTGAAGGCCGGGCCGCGCCGGGTGTTCGTGATCGGCGCCGGATTCGCCGGTTCGGAGATCGCCTCTGCCTGCCGGGAGATGGGCATCCCCGTCACCGTGGCGGAACGGGCGGGCGCGCCGCTGGTGGGCGCGCTCGGCGGCGTCATCGGCGCCGTCGCCGCCGACCTGCAGACCGAGAACGGCGTGGACCTGCGCACGCGTGTCACGGTGACCTCGCTGGAGGGCGACTCGGTGGGCAGGGTGCGGGCGGTCCACCTGTCCGACGAGAGCGTCGTCGAGGCGGACGTGGTCGTGGTCTCGCTGGGCTCGCTGCGCAACACCGACTGGCTGGCCGGGTCGGGGCTGGGCGCCGGGCCCCGCGGCATCGCCTGTGACGCGGGCTGCCGCGCCTTCGACTTCCGGGGCATCGTCACCGACGACGTCTTCGTGGCGGGTGACGTCGCGCGCTCCCCGCACGCGCTGTTCGGCTACCAGTTCCTCTCGCTGGAGCACTGGGGCAATGCCGTCGCGCAGGCGGAGACGGCCGCGCACAACATGATCTGCCCCGGCGCCGACCGGCGGCCGCACCTGTGGATGCCCGCCTTCTGGTCGTCGATGTTCGGCGTGAACATCAAGTCGGTGGGCGTGCCGCCCATGGGCGAGCAGCTCATGATCACGCAGGGTTCGCCCGCCGAGCGCCGGTTCGTCGGCGTGTACGGCTACCAGGGCCGCGTCATCGCCGCCGTGACCTTCGACAACACCCGGTGGCTGGAGTTCTACGCACGGCAGATCGAGCGGGGCGCGCCGTTCCCGGTGGACTACCCGACGATGGACCGCCGTCCCGAGGGCAGGCAGCCGGTGGCGGCCGACTTCCCCGACCCGTCGCTGCCCACCCACGGCCCCACCGTGACCCTCAGCGGCTACTCACCGGCCGACCAGCAGCTGGTCTTCCACCCCGCCCGGCACTGACCGCCGCCCGACGCCGACGTTCCAAGGACTTGTCATGACGCAGGCCTCGCTGTTCCGCCAGATCACCGACTTCGCCAACCGCGCCAACCCGTACCCGCTGTACGAGGAGCTGCGCAAGACCCCGGTCCTGCACGAGGAGGAGGGCGGCCCGTACGTCTTCAGCTCGTACTACGACATCGAGGCCCTGCTGCACGATCCCCGGGTCAGCTCCGACTCCGCCAACCTCGCAGCCGCCGGGGAGGACCCGCTGGCCCAGTCGGAGGAGACGGGGGGACTGCCGCCGTCCTTCCTGCGGCTCGACCCGCCGGAGCACGACCGGCTGCGGCGCATCGCCAATAGTGCCTTCGGGCCGCCGCACCGGCCGCGCCGGGTCGAGAACATGCGGGGCGACATGGCGGCCGTCGTCGCCGGGCTCATCGACGGCTTCGGAGACGCGCGGCAGATCGACCTGGTCGACCAGTTCGCCTATCCCTTCCCGGTGACGGTGATCTGCCGGCTGCTCGGGGTGCCCCGGGAGGACGAGCCCCGGTTCCGCGCCTGGGTGGACCCGCTGGTCGCCAGCCTGGACCCGGAGGCCCGCGAGAACCCCGACCCCGAGTTCGTGAAGCGGGCGCAGGAAGCGCGGATGCAGCTCGGGATGTACCTGGCCGGGCTGGTCGAGCAGCGCACCAGGGAACCCCAGGACGACCTGCTGTCCGACCTGGTCAGCGGCCAGGGTCCGGACGGTGCCATGACGATGATGGAGGTGCTCAGCACCGCGGTGCTGCTGCTGATCGCCGGTCACGAGACGACCGTCAACCTGATCACGAACGGCATGCTCACCCTGCTGCGCCACCCGGACGTCCTCCAGCGCCTGCGCCAGGACCCGGCGCTGTCGGTGCGGATCGTGGAGGAGCTGCTGCGCTACGAGCCACCGGTACAGATCGTGCCGCAGCGCACCAACATCACCGACATCGAGGTGCGCGGGGTCACCGTCCCCAAGGGCTCGCGGATCTGGCTGGTGCTGGCCGCCGGCAACCGCGACCCCGAGCGGTTCAAGGACCCCGATCGGTTCGACCCGGACCGCGGGGACATCCAGCATCTCGGTTTCGGCAGCGGCATCCACAGCTGCTTCGGCGCTCCGCTGGCCCGGCTCGAGACCCAGATCGCCCTGGCCGAACTGGCCCGGCGCCTGGAGAATCCCCGGCTGGTCGAGGACCCGCCGCCGTACCGGCAGAACGCGGTGCTGCGCGGCCCCCGGCATCTGAACATCGCCTTCGACGGCCTGCGTTGACCTCCGTCAGTGCGCGACACGTCTGAGCTGGACCAGCCCGACCCAGGTCTCCGGTCCCGGCTGCACGTACGCGGAACGCACGGCGTACGTGCCCGCCTCCAGCGGCACCCGGAGGTGTTCGCTACGGCCGGCCCTGTCGCCCGGCCAGGCCGAGTCGAACAGCAGCACCGGACCGGGCACCCGCCAGCGCACCTCGCTCCCCCACACCGCCGCGTCCAGGGCGGCGGGCACCCCGGCGAGGAGTTCCGCCTCGGAGTCGGCGGCGGACCACCGTACGAAGGTGTCGTGGTCCGGCAGGTACGAGGTGGAGGCGGGTTCGTCGCCGAACACCAGGGCCGCGCTGTCGCCGACCGGCAGCAGACCGATGGGCCCGTCGACCTCGCACGCCCGGTCGTAGTCGGTGTCGAGTTCCTCGCTGTCGGCGCCGGCCCAGAACGGCAGCACCGTCTCCGGGACGGCTATCAGCGGGCCGCCGCCCGATTCCACCCACTCCAGCGCGCCTGGATCCGCGTATCGAGCCATGGGCAGAGAACCTACACGGGCGCCGGTCAGCAGCCGCACTCGCCTTCGACGGGTGCGGTCAGCCGGTCGGTGTCGCGCTGTTCACGCCCCTGCCAGGTCTCGTAGGCGAAGCCCTCGCGCGCCCAGTACTCGAAGCCGCCGAGCATCTCCTTGACCTGGTAGCCGAGTTCGGCGAGGGCGAGGGCGGCGCGGGTGGCGCCGTTGCAGCCCGGACCCCAGCAGTACGTCACCACCGGCACGGCAATATCCAAAAGCTGCCCGGCCTGTTCGGGGATGAGGGCGATGGGCAGGTGGACGGCGCCGGGGATGTGGCCCTGGTCCCAGGACTCGGTCGAGCGGGAGTCCACGACGACGAAGCCGGGGTCGCCGCCGGCCGCGAGCGCGGCGGCCACGTCGGAGACGTCGGCGTGGAAGGCCAGGCTCGCGCGGAAATAGGCGGCCGCCTCGGCGGGGGCGGCGGGCGCGACGCGCAGGACGGGATGCGCGGAGATCCGAGTGGTCTTGGTGATCATGACTGGAAATTTACGGCCCCGAGCCCGCTCCCTGAAGAGGAATTCCACGGCACACCCCTTGTTCCCACCGGGATTTCCCTGCTATCCATCCGGGATGACCGTGTATTCCCCGGACGCCACCGACTGGCGCATTCTCGAGGTCCTCCAGCGGGAGGGGCGCGCCAGCTACGCCGAGCTGGCACGGGCCGTCTCCATGTCGCCGAGCGCCGTCACCGAACGGGTCCGCCGGCTGGAGGAGGCGGGCGTGATCCAGGGGTACGCGGCGGTCGTGGACCCCGAGCGGCTCGGGCTGGCGATCCTGGCGTTCGTACGGCTGCGCTACCCGAACGGCAACTACAAGCCGTTCCACGACCTGGTGGCCGCGACGCCCGAGATCCTGGAGGCGCACCATGTGACGGGCGACGACTGCTTCGTCATCAAGGTCGCCGCCCGCTCCATGGCACACCTGGAGGAGATCTCCGGGAAGATCGGCGCGCTGGGCTCGGTGACCACCAGCGTCGTGTACTCCTCACCGCTGCCCCGACGCGCACTGGGCCGCTGACCCGGTACCTGGTCAGACACCCCGCTGCCGCAGCACGGACCCCGTTCTCCCCTTCACGACCTCCAGCTGGGCGTGGATCCGCCGCCGCAGGTCGGCCACATGGCTGACGATCCCGACGCTGCGGTCGCGTTCGCGCAGGGAGTCCAGGACGTCGAGGACCTCGTCGAGGGTCTGGTCGTCGAAGCTGCCGAAGCCCTCGTCGATGAAGAGGGTGTTGCAAGATCGAATGCTCCGGGCACACTAGCTCTGACCAGGAAAAACAGGGTACGAAAAGCCCCTCGGAGTGATCTCCGAGGGGCTCTCTTGGTGGCAGGGGGACAAACGGGGGACGGCGCGATCAGGCGGCGCCCAGCGCCTCGTCGCGAGGGGCGGGGCGTACGACGCGCAGATGCCGGTCGCTTGTTTCTTCGTCGACCGAGGCGGTGGTCGCCCCTTGCTCTATTCCTTCTTCGTCGTGGACTGGGGCGGGGAGTTGCATGGGGTGTGCCTTGGCTGCCAGGGCTTGCTCATCCGTGGGTTTCTCGACGCCGTTGCGGCGTGGTACCAGGTCAAGGGGTGCGTTGGCGGCGGCCTGTTCGAACTGTGGCAGCAGGCTGGTGTAGGTATCGGCAGTGAGTTGGTAGCTGCTGTGGCCGAGCAGGGCTTGGATGGCCTTCATCGACAGGCCGGCGGCCAGGCTGAGTGATGCGGCGCAGTGACGCAGGTCGTGCAGGCGGACCGGCGGGAGGCCGATGCGCTGGATGAATCTCCAGAGGGCCTGTGAGACGTTTTGGGGGTTGTGGGGGCGGCCGTCGGGCCGGGTGTAGACGTAGCCGTAGTCGACGTGCGGACCGTACTTCGTGGGGTCTTGGCGGTGTTTCTCCTCCCATTCGACGCGTTGGGCCTTCTGTACGTCGCGCCAGGCTGTGAGCAGAGCCAGCGTGGCGTAGTCGAGGGCGATGGCACGACGGCCGCTGCGGCTCTTGGGGGTGTCCTGCCACATGTTGTAGTTCGAGTCGGTGACGAGTTGCCCCGAGACGTGTGCCACGCCATTGGTCAGGTCGAGTTCGGTCCAGGACAGGCCTGTTGCCTCGCCGCGGCGCGGTGCCCGGTAGACCATGAGGTGCCACATGATGTACATGGGGTGGTTGACGGCTGCGTCGAGGAACTGGCCGGTCTGTTCGGGGATCCAGACCATGACGGGTCCGGGCTTCTCGCCGGTTTCGCGCCAGCGAGCTACGCGCTCGTCGGTCCATACGAGCGGTTGGGGGCGTTCATATTTGGGGAGGACGACGAGCTTGGCCCAGTTCTGGGTGATCAGTCTTTCGGTTACCGCGCCACCGAGTGCGGCGGAGAGGCAGTCGAGGTACCTCTTCTGCGAGGCGGGGCCTGTGTTCTGGCGGGGCTTGGCCCGGGCTTCCTTGAGGGCGGCGCGGGCCTGGTCCCATGCCTGGCGAAGTTCTGGCGGCCGTGGAGTGGGGGCCTGTCTCCAGGCAAGGTAGGCGGCCTCGCATTCGATTTTGGCCGGCTCGGCCGCTTCCTGGTTGGCCTTCTTGATCTCGCTGAAGGCCCATATCTGCTGGAACATCTCCTGGATGTGGCGGTCGCGGAGATCGCGGAGTGCCAGGTGGCCGAGAGCGGGTTTGAAGATGCGGTCGATGAAGTCGCGGTAGCCGAAGCGAGTTTTGCGTTTGAGGTCGACGCGCTTGGCGTGCCAACGGTCGAGGTACTCGGCGACGGTTTCCTTGGTGTCGACGTCGATGCCGCCCTGGGCCTGGTCCCACAGCTTCTGTGCTGCTTCCTTGGCTTGGTTCTGAGTGAGGAAGCCGCCCTTGCGGGGGCGTCGGCGCTTGCCGCCGGGGCCGTCGGGGAGCTTGACCTAGTAGTACCAGGTGCCGTGATCGCGTTTCTTGAGCAGGCGGCAGGTGGAGCCGAGCTCGCGCACCTTGGGCTTGCCGTTCGCGTCGAGGACGGGCTGTCCTTCGTCGTCGAGCTTGGGTTCGGTGCACTTGCATCGCTTGTAGGTGCTGCCGTCGAACACGTGGGATCCCCCTGAATGTGCCGGGTTATGCCTTACGTGCCCTGATCATGCTGTAGCGAAGGAGACGCTTCCTTGGACGCCGTATGCTTCCCGCCAGGTGGCACGGGGAAGAGGGATGTGACCACCTTTGTCCTCATCTGCGGTTGCAGCTACGGAGCGTGACGGTTCTGGCTCGCGTGGCGGCATGTCGGTGGAGGAGGTACTGGCATTGCCCGCTGCGGTGAGCGTGGTGACGGCCGCCAAGGCGTTCGGTATCGGGCCGGACAAGGCGTATGAGTTGATCAAGAGGGATGAGTTCCCGGCGCGGACGATCTCGCTGGGATCGACGCGGAAGGTGTCGACGGCGAGTCTGTGGGAGGCGTTGGGCCTGCGTCGCTGAGATGAGCACTCACCCATACGGCTCGATCAGCCGTCCCTTCGGGGGGCTGATCGGGCCCTCTCGTGCGGTGGCGCGCCGCCTTGCGGGCGACGCCGAGATGGGTTTCGTTCAACTACCGGAGGGCACGGGGTGAATCAGCCATGATGTGGACGTATTGCGAGCAGTGGAACAACCTCACCGAGAGGCCGATGAACCCACTGACGCTGGACCAGGCTCAAGCCAGGCACACAGCCGGCCAGTTGTACACCGCTGTTGCCTCCCTCGATGAGCACTCCGCCGCGACGCTGCGCGTGGAAATGCGTCTGGAAACCGGGTACACCTCAGTCATTTTCATGGATGAGCACGGCCGCGAATCCCTTGACTACACCTTCACCCTTATCAACGGCTCCCTGTTCCTGGAGACAGCGACTTCATACGATTACGGCGATTCACAGGAGCGCGGTGGATATGCAGACGCGGAACGCGTGGAATCCTACGGGTTCACCATCGATGGCATCATCCGGCGCATAGTGGAGGTCGATGGCGAGGAATCCGAGGAAAGCCGTCACGGCATTGACGTCACCAGCAACTGGGAGTCGGTTCCGAACTTCGGTGCCTACGGTGCATTGATCCGACGCGACCGTGCTTGACCCTGGGGACTGCCAACTGAAGGGACACCGTCCCTGCGGCCACAATGGTGTCGATGGCGGCCTTGACGGTGTCGGCGTCGGGCAGAGCACGTTTCACTCGGCGGGCTCCGGATCGTGGCGGGCGAGGAACACGGCCGCGGCACTGTGCTGTTCCTGCAGGCGGTGGCGGATGTACGGGGCGAGGTGGTCGCCGTCGGCCAGGGCCTGGAGGTTGGCGAGGGTGAGGGCGGTGTTGCGGCAGGCCAGGGGCTGGCAGTCAGCCATGGCCGGATGTTCGCCAGGGTCGGCGGATGTGCGAGCTCAGCGAGCCGGGCTTCGGCCTCGGCGTCGGCCGGTCCGGTCAGCGTCGGCCGGTCAGCGTCGGTGCCCATCTCGACGAGCAGCTGGCCAAGGGCGAGGGCCTCTTCGGCTTCGACCTCGTCCTGACCACTTGCCGGACAGCCCGCTTCATGAAAGCGCGGAGGCTAGACCAGGAATCCAGCGAATGGGAGGCTGATCGGCAGGAGGATTCCTACTGCGGTGATCACCATTCCTCTCGCCACCGCCCCCCTGGACCCGGCCTTAGTGGCCAGCATGACGACCATGACAAGGTAGGCCAGCACAAAAAGCATGCCTGGAAAGAGCACGCAGAACAGTGCGAACGGCAGGAATATGCCTCCCGATGCGACCGCCATGGACATTTTCCAGGATGTGTTCTCCGCAGCTTTCACGCACAAGCAGGACACTAGCGCGATATAGAGGAGAAAGAAAAAGACATAGACATATATTCCACCATATCCGCCCACAGTGCACACCATTTTCTCTGGAAGTTGGAGGGGGGAGGTTTCTCCCCCCTCCTACGCCCACCACCGCAAGGTGGGGGAAGGTCTCCTTCCCGAGCTCACGAAGGGAGGAGAGCAGCTCTACACACTACTGCGTGAGGTTGACGCCGAACTCGTTGATGGGGTCGTCGCAGTGGAAGACCAGAGACGGCTGGTTCCCGGGACCGTCTCCGATGAGCGGCACGGGGGGCTTGACGTTCCATGGGTTGCCGCCGCTGCCGCGGTTCTTGGCGTCGCACCGCATATACGCGTTGCCGTCGACCGACTCCATGCCTGGGATGTTGGAGAAGTCCTTCCAGTCGCCTGCGTGGACCCGGTGGTTCGACGGACGGCCGAGGTTGTCGGTCATCTTGTCGTCGACGTACACGTACAGGTCGGGCATGTAGCTCTGGAAGACGAGCCCGTTGGACGGATCGATGTCCTTGTCCTCTTGCAGGTGCATCGGCTTGATACTGCCGTCGGCGCAGAACGCGCCGGCGATGTCATGCCAGATGGGAGGAGCGTTACCAATCAGGCTGCCGAACGTGTTGGTGTCGCCGCTGTTCTTGAAGAACATCGAGTAGACGTCGCCAGCGAAGTTACGCACCGCGTAGTTCGTCTTGAGGCTGGAGTTGATCTCGTCCACCCATGCCTTGACATTGTCGTTGATGTACTTGTGGGCGATCATCGACCGGTAGCCGTGGACGCCGCCGCCGACGGCCCGGAAGTCCACGCACTGCTTCGCGCTGTCCAGGCGGGCGGCCCGGAAGTGCGGGAAGTAGGCCTGGCCGGGGGTGTCGCCGTCCGTGTACGGGTGGGCTTCCTGGACGTTGCCGTATTCGAGAGCGTCCTGTGTGGTGTAGTCGATGTCCGGCGCCGTGATCCCGTAGTCCGCCTCGATCGCCTTCATGATCTTGGTGACGAAGTACGGAAGGTGCGCGTTGCCGACACGGGCCTGGTAGCTGGAGCCCACACTCCCGTCGACTATCTTCCCATCCTCGCCGATGACGAACGTGACCCCCACCTCTGACTTGATCTTGTAGCTGTTGGGGTCCTGAAACGCCTGCGATGCCGGAAGTGACGTATCGGGCCGCCGGTTTGCCATGCCCATCCACACCGGAACCGACATCGCGGGAGCAGACCCGTCAGCAGTGGGCTTGAACCCGCCGGCCTTGATGTCCTTGTACCACTCCTCCGCCGCGTCCCAGGTCTTCTGCCCCGTACACTCGCCCTCTGCCTGCGGCGTGGTGCAGCGCGCCTCATACGTCAGACCCCTGGTGTCGGCCTGGGAGTTGTCCCAGCGCGGCCCTTGATAGGCAAGCCCCATGGCCCAGTCGTACAGGGACACCTCCGACTTCAGCGGAC
Organism: Streptomyces sp. NPDC001093; assembly: GCF_040298985.1. Classification (NCBI taxonomy): domain Bacteria; kingdom Bacillati; phylum Actinomycetota; class Actinomycetes; order Kitasatosporales; family Streptomycetaceae; genus Streptomyces; species Streptomyces sp. NPDC001093. The sequence goes on from NZ_JBEPBF010000066.1 coordinate 46,207, forward strand.
TGACGTTGAGCTGTCCTGCCGCCCAGCCAGGGTCGAGTTCCTGGTTCGGGTCGAAGACCGACGCGGCAGTCAGGGTGCGGTGGACAAACGTGCCCTTGATCGGCTTGAACGCCACGGAGTTCCACGCGATGTCATCGTCGCCGGTGCCGGTCTTGCTGTAGTTCGTCAGGGTCACCTTCGGCGTGGAGGTGAACTTGTAGGCGCCGAGTTGCACCCACTTGCCGTTGTTGGCGTTCTGGTCGACGACCCGAGTGTAGGGGCCGCCCTGGGCTCCGCTGATGGTGTACTGGGCGTTGCGGGTCTGCGCGCCGGTGTCCGGGATGTACGCGTACACAGCTGCCAGGTCGTAGGACTTGCCGGCGGTCCACTCGCCCTTGATGGTCATCCGGTTGTTGTCGCCTCCCAGATGGTCATCGTTGCGGGTGTGGGTGTACCAGAAGTGCCCGCCGTCTCCGCCGCCGATGGAGTACAGATCGGCCCTCGCCTCGTAGTGCTTGTCCCAGTCCGGATAGAACGTGAACTGGAACTGACCCGTGGAGGACGCCTTCCCGCAGTCCGACCAGGTCTCCGTGCCGTTCGGAATCGAGGTCACGACGTCGGACCCCGCCGGCTGCGTACCGCATACCGGCGTGCCGTTCTTGAGCCGGTAACCACGCCCTGGCTCGGCACGCAGGGTCGCGTATTTGATGTTCTCGTTGCCGCAGGTGGTGTCGCAGTCCTTCTTCCAGGTGGCATTGGGCTGGTTCCACCAGAACTGCTTGTAGCAGTCCTCGTCCGGACAGTCGACCGGGCTGGACGGATTGCAGTTGTTCTGAGCGTTGCAGAACGCGTCGAGCGGTGGCGAGACATGCGCCCGGTTGTACTTCGCGCTGCCTTCCACCGTGGCGGGCAGGTTCAGGCCGTTCCAGTAGGCGGGGCGGAACCCGGCGGTGGCGAATCCGGACTCGCCCTTCCAGTCCTGCCGGCCGTCGGTGCCGTAGGAGAAGCCGGTGTCGATGGACCAGGCGGACCAGCCCATCACCTTCTCCTCGTACGGCCAGTACTGCGGGTGTGCGGCGTCGGTGATGTTGTCGGGGTCCAGGTCCACGTTCATGAAGGGGTGGTCCCAGGCACCCTTCTTGTACAGGGGATTGGCCGGGTTGTTGTACCAGCCCAGGCCCCAGTGTCCGCCGTTCTTCGAGGCGGCCGACTTAGGGTTGAAGCCGAGGTTGTAGTTCCAGGCGGCGGTGAACCAGTTCTCCACCTTGGCCGCGTTGTCGTTGTTGACGGTGACCTTCTGCCCGTCGGTGTGGACCTCGTTCCACTTGTCGGCGAGGATCTTCATCGACGCGGCGATGTTCGTCGCGTAGTCGATCGCGATCGCCTTCTGCAGCTTCGGGTCGAGACTGGTCTCGTTGGGCTTCTCGTGTCCCTTCAGCCGCATGCCGTCGGTGACCTGGCCGACACCGTATCCGCAGTCGGACTTGTTCCAGTTGATGCGCCAGTAGCCCAGCAGGGTGTCCTTGGCGTCATGCCCGTAGTAGCCGTCCACGGCTGCCAGCGGGTTGCCCATCTGGCCGGGGATCGCACCGGATTCGGCCTGCCACAGGTTGGACTCCTGCGCCAGGATGCCCAGCATCACGTTCGCCGGGATCTGCCCTCCCCCGTTCAGCTGGGGACGCGGGAACAGGCCCTGCGGGTCGATCGTGCCCAGACCTGCCTGCGAACGCCAGCCGCCCTGGGTGATCCACTGGGAGCGGAGCTGGTTGCGTACCGCCATGTCCACGGCCCACTCGACCTGGTTCGGCGTCGGCTGCAACGCCTGGACGCTCATGTCGTTCCGGGAGACGGAACACCACCGGTCGGTATCCGTGGGATCGTTGGAGACGTCATCCTTCACCCGGCTCACACCGCGCGGTTGGGACGAACCGGCAAGTGCCGGAGAGAGCACGTTCCCGTAACGCGGCTGGACCAGTGTGACGTGCTGGGTGAGCTTTCTCCCCGTGTCCGCGGCCGTGGACCTGATGACCGTGGTGGTGTCCTCGACCGCCGACTGCGGAGCCTGCCCGGACCGGTTCCGTACACCGGCCTGCGGCTCGTCGACCTTCGTGAAGCCCTTTCCGGCGGCCTGGATGCGGGTCAGTCCGGCGCGGATTCCCGGCGTGAGTACAGGCTCGACGGCCAGCCGGCCGTGGGAGGAGACGTCGGTGTCTGCCGGAACGTTCAGCCGGCTGACGCCGCTGCCTTTCGTCCGGTCCGTGCCAGGGCGCCCGGTAAGGAAGACGCTTCCCTCGGTACCGGAGACCAGGTCGAGGTCTGCCAACGGCCCGGCTGCCACAATTTCCGGTTTGCCGTGCCCGGTGAACACCTTTGCCTGGCCGGTTGTGGTGCCCTTCCGGTCCATGAAGCCGGTCTTTCCGCCGGGCATGGGCCGGATGTCGAACGGAATGCTGTCGCCGTGGGCAAGCTTGCGGATCCGGCCGTTCTTGCCGACCTGCACCAGGTCCTGGCCCAGACCGGCCACCACGCCGTCGTTGACCGGAGCCGGAGAGGAAACCTGCCCCCGTAGCTCGCCGCTCTTGTAGAGCGTCTTGCCGGCAGTGTCCACCGTGATCGCACGCGTCCGCACCTTCGATGCGTCGTTCATCTCGCGGTACTGCGTGAACGCGGCCGTGTGCGTGACGGTGTTGCAGGACGGGTCGAAGTAGGCGAGCGTCCCGGTGAACGGGAGCTTCGTCACGTCACCGGTGCTGGTGTTGATGATCGCCGTGAAGGCACCGCCCTGCATCAGGTCAGGTTTGTTCGTGAACGACCGGGGCGCGTACACAGCAGCCACATGGTCGCGGTCCATCACGCACGTGTTGCCGATCCACGAATCCGCCGGCATACCCGGCTCGGACAAGGCCGCGGCGGTCTTCCACTGGTACGCGTCGGATTCGTCCGCGACAAGAATCTTGAACGATGTCGCGTCAGCCACGCCAGTGACCACCCGGTCCGTGGATGTCTTCCACCCGCCGCCCAGGCTATGGTCCGGATCGGCAACCCGGCTGGCAAGAGACGACGAAGGAGCAGGGCTTGTGACAGGGCTGTGACCGCCTGGAGAGGTAGGGGCTGCCGTGGCCGGGACGGCTTGCAGCAGGCCGCCCGTCAGCGCCGTACACACTGCAAGGACGGCCACAGGTTTGAGTGATCGTCTTCTGGATCTCAAAGAAGTTCCCCGAATTTCTGGTGCGATGGGTTGGCCCGTGCCCTGGTCTGCGGGCACGGTTTGACCCGCCCATGGGCGCGCAAGGGCGAATCACATGGGCGGTGGCTTGAGGTTTTCGTGCCGGATACAGAAACCGCCTTGCCCCGGTCGGGAGGAGCGCGGGGCAAGGCGGTCCACTCAGGGGGCCGGTAACGGGCCCCTATTGCTGGCTGCCGGTCTGGGCGAGCATGGTGCCAGGGTTGTGGATCACTCTGAGGTGCTGACGTCGGCGACACGTACCTCGGAGGGTGTGCCATCGGCCGAGGGACGTGGCTTCTCGAACGGTGTGCTGACCGTTCCCTGCACGGACACGCCAGGCTTGATACGCCTGATCACGGTCTGGGTGGTCCCGTTCTCGAAGTCGAACACCACCGTGAAAGTGACCGCGTGTCCCTCGTCGTTGTGGATGGAGTAGTCGGCGCTGAACACCTGCTTGCCATGCTCGTACCGGACGCCCGAGTCCGTGATCTTCACGGTCTGCGGCGAGCCGGTGTCCGGCTGGGTGCCGGCATTCATGCGGTGCGCGAGCCAGGCTGCCGCCCCGAAGACGACGGCGGCAGCCACGATCCAGCCAACGACAGTTCTCCTGGCCACCACCACGTCTCCTCTGATGTCTGACGGCAGGACGGCTCAGCGTGTCGTGCTGACGCTCGCCAGGACGGCACGTGCCTTCTTGAGCAGCAGGGCATCGCGGGTCTTCGCAGCCTCCAGCTGCTGTTTGTGCGAAGTGATCTGCTTGTTCTGGTAGGCGGTTTCCGCCGCGTACCAGGTGGACACCAGCCCGGCGGTGCTCTTGCAGGCGACGTCATCGGTGGCCGTCGACACTTCTGTCTTCTCAGGCTGGACCCCGGTCCTGCCGGGCTGGGCGAACCGGCCCTCGGCGTCGTCCAGGCTCTTCACCTGGTGTCCGTGGCCTGCCATACAGGAGGACCAGGACGCCAGGGCGCGCTGCACCGCGGGCTGGGAGCGGGTGGCCTTGAGGGACTGCCCGGCGAGGTCTCCGGCAGTGTCGGTGGGAAACAGCACGCCCACCTTCTGGTTGGCCTCGGGGATGCACGTCTCGTTCATCGCCTTGTCCCAGCCCTCGGCCGAGGACTCCTGGTCCTCCCGCGCGAGTTCGGCATCCTGGTCCGCCTGGCTCGGCCCGCCGGTGTCCTGGGCCACCGCGAACCCGTGGGCTGCGGCCTTCACGGGATCGGTGATGCCGTAGCGGCGTTCCATGTTCATCTCGTTGTAGGAGGCCGCCGGCTGCGTGCCCATCAGTTTGGGCGTGTAGGAGAACCCGAGTCGTTTCATACACGCCGACTTGACGACGTCCTTGGCGTTCTCGATGTCCACCATGTCGGGATAGCCGAGCATGTACTTCTCCAGCGGAAGCCGCATGCCTTTGGCCAGTCCGGAGGCCACGTCCTGCTTGGGCCAGCTGGCGCGGACCTTCGCATCCGGCAGCTGCATCGCCACCGTCTTCATCTTCTGCTGGCTTCCAGCACTCTTGTCGGCAACCGAGTTGGCGCCGCAGGCCGCCGTGAGGGCGAGGACCGCGCCGGTGGCGGCGAGCACGAGGGGTCGGGTCTGTCGCATCAGGCATACCTCTTGTGAGAACCGTTGTGGTTCTTGATACCGGAGCCCAGGTTTCGGGCGTAGCCGTCGGCCTTGGGAAACCACTGGTTCTCCCCGCCGTAGCCGTCCTCGGAATACACCGAGTACGCGGCATAGGGGTCCTGGTTCCACGCGGATGCGGCATTGTTTTCCACGCCCTGCCCGTCGCCGTCCCCCTTGTAGTGACCGCACGGGTAAGGCATCCCGCCGTACACCTCAGAGGGAAAGTCATCGAAGACGAACCGGACGACGACCGCGCCCCCGTTAACCGTGTAACCGAACTCACTGGAGCGATCACGGCGGGTTGCGAAGCAGGCGCTGTCCGACTGAGTCGTGGTCTCCGACCGCGAGTTGAAGTGGATCCGGAAACAGTGGTTCGGATGGCCCCTGTCACTGGACGTGCAGTCGTTGTGCACGTATGAGGTCACGGCGTAGGCGGGTACTGCGGTGAGAACGCCGGCGGCCAGGGCTGCGACGGTGGCAGCTGTAGCGGCGGCGGATCTGGCGAAACGCAAAGAGCTTCCCCCTCTTTGGAGCGAACGCGTCCGGGAGGCGGATCAGCACCTGGGCGCGCCCCCCGACGCGCGACGTCACCCGGTGGGCGGATGTTTGGTCTGGTCCATTCGCCCACGGCCCGGCCACTCTCGCGCAGCATGTTCATGCCGGTCAAGGGGCGAGAAAAGGAGCTATGTCGGCCTGGCGTGAAAGCAACTCCGGCAGCGACAGTCATCCGGAATGCGGTGTTCAAGTGTGCAACCCGGGAGGTACCTGTGTGACTCCTGTGAAACGGAGGGGGGTGCGAGAGGACGTTGGTGCTGCCAGGGATGGCCGGATTCAGCCCCTTCCTCCCCAACATCCGAGCGAAGCGAGAGACAGGAGTCAGGCTCTGAGCATCGAGGCCGAGTACGACCCGGTACCCGCCTGCCAGGCACAGGTGTTCGTGCGGGACGCAAGGTGGTCGAGGTGCGGAATTCCCAACATCCCGACGCGGAACCGCTGGCCATTGTCGACGCAGACTCGGCGCACGGCGAGTTCCCGTTCGTCGGGGCAGGTCACCGGCTCGTCGAGCACGCCTGGATGCTCGACCGGTACACCGGAGAGGTGTTCGGCTGGACTGTCACCCAAACCTGCAGCAGACCCGTTGGACGAGGCTGGCTGCCGGTCTGGAAGTCGTCAACCACACGACCTTGCACTATGAACCCTGACCGGGCCGACGATTGACCCACGTAGTGGCGCACCGTGATCACTTCAAGAGTTCCCGATCGACGCACTGCGCGAGCCCGGGCACGGTGGCCAAGCAGCTGTCGGGGTCGTTCGCCAGGCAGTTCTGCAGGGCGTCCTGGTCGACACCATGGAACGTGGCGGGCAGGCCGTCACGGCGCATGAGGTCCCGCACTGTGTCCTCGAACCCGGTGTGGGCAGGGCGGCCAGCTGGGCCAGCCCGCAGCGCAGACCCTGCGCGGTTCACAGATCCGGGACAGAAGGGCAAAGAAGATCAAGGAAAGGGGCGGAAAGAGAGGGACAAATCACCCTTGAGTGCCCACGATGTACTACCGGCGCCCGCAGTGTCTGATCGCCGTCAGACGCCCCGCTGCCGCAGCACCGACCCCGATCTGCCCTTCACCACCTCCAGTTGGGCGTGGATCCGGCGGCGCAGGTCGGGCACATGGCTGACGATGCCCACACTGCGGTCCCGCTCCCGGAGTGAGTCCAGGACGTCGAGGACCTCGTCCAGGGTCTGGTCGTCGAGGCTGCCGAAGCCCTCGTCGATGAACAACGTGTCGAGGCGGACGCCGCCGGCCTCGTCGGTGACGACGTCCGCGAGGCCGAGGGCGAGGGCGAGGGAGGCGAAGAAGGTCTCGCCGCCGGAGAGGGTGGCGGTGTCGCGTTCGCGTCCGGTCCAGGCGTCGACCACGTGCAGCCCGAGCCCGCTGCGGCCGCGCCCGCTGCGGTCGTCGGAATGGACGAGGGTGTAGCGGCCCGACGACATGCGCTGCAGCCGGGCGGTCGCGGCGGCGGCGACCTGCTCCAGACGTGCCGCGAGCACATACGACTCCAGCCGCATCTTGCGGTCGTTGTCGGCGGAGGTGCCCGCGGTGAGGGCGGCGAGGCGGGCGACCCGGTCGTGCTCCTCGCGGAGCGGGCCGAGCCGGCGTACGGCCTCGCCGGCGCGCGCGGAGAGACGGTCCAGCTCGGCGCAGCAGCGGGCCGCCGCGTCACACGCGGACGCCGCCTCGCGCAGCCGGTGTTCGGCCGCGGCGGC